>JAAYID010000178.1 GCA_012744285.1 Alcaligenaceae bacterium | reverse complement strand
CCAGCGACCTGGCGGCCTCGGCGACGCCCACCGTGTGCAGCAAAGCTTTGGACGGAATACACCCGACGTTCAGGCAAACCCCGCCCAGGGTGGCGTAACGCTCGACCAGAATGACCGACAGGCCCAGGTCGGCGGCGCGAAAGGCTGCAGAATACCCGCCCGGGCCCGCACCCAGCACCAGAACATCACATTGCGCCTGAGCCGAACCCGAGAAGGTCGCAGGCGCAGGAGCCGCAGCGGGGCCGGAAGCCGGTGCAGCAGCGGATGCCGGCGTGGCTACCGCAACGGCAACAGAGCTGGCAGGTGCAGCCGCTGAATTGCCGGCGCCAGTGGCTTGCGAAGCGGCCGCTGGCGTATCGGACTCAACCACAACCAGTGCCGAGCCCTCGGCGACCTTGTCGCCCACCTTGACCAGAATCTGGCGCACTACCCCGCCCTGTTCGGCCGGAATTTCCATGGAAGCCTTGTCGGACTCAACGGTGACCAGACTTTGGTCAGCGGCAACCGTATCGCCCACGCTGACCAGCACCTCGATAACTTCGACTTCGGCGAAATCACCGATGTCGGGAACTTTCAGTTCTACGCTGCTCATAGTGACCCTTATAGCGCAATGCGGCGGAAATCAGCCAGAAGACTGCCCAGGTAAGCGTTGAAACGCGCGGCAGCGGCGCCGTCAATGACTCGGTGGTCATACGACAACGACAAGGGTAGCATCAGGCGTGGTTGGAACGCCTTGCCATCCCAGACCGGTTGATGGGCCGAACGCATCACACCCAGAATAGCGACTTCAGGCGCATTGATGATAGGCGTGAACGACGTACCACCAATACCTCCCAACGACGAAATCGTAAAGCAGCCGCCCTGCATTTGTGCAGGTGAGAGCTTGCCATCACGGGCCTGGCGTGCAAGATCGGAGGTTTCTGCAGCCAGTTCAACAATGCCTTTTTTGTCGGCATCGCGAATAACCGGTACCACCAGCCCGTTGGGTGTGTCAGCGGCAAAACCGATGTGGTAGTACTGCTTGAGCACCAGATTATCGCCTTCGAGTGACGCATTGAATTCGGGGAACTTCTTCAGCGCGGCAACGCAGGCCTTGATCAGAAAGGCCAGCATCGTGACCTTGACACCCGATTTTTCGTTCTCTTTATTCAACTGGACACGCAAGGCCTCAAGCTCAGTGATATCGGCCAGGTCATTGTTGGTAACGTGCGGAATCATGACCCAGTTACGGCTCAGGTTGGCACCCGACAACTTCTTGATGCGCGATAACGGCTTGGTCTCGATAGGCCCGAACTTGGCAAAATCAACCTTGGGCCAATCGATGACGCTGAAGCTGCCAGCAGATGCCGCCGACACAGCTGAACCGGTACCAGTACCACTGGCCAGGGCTTGCTTGACGAAGTTACGAATATCGTCAGCCAGGATACGTTTTTTAGGGCCACTGCCCTGAACTCTGGCCAGGTCGACCCCCAGTTCACGAGCGAACTTGCGCACAGACGGCGACGCGTGTGGCAGCGTGTTCAGGGGCTTGTCGCTGACATAGGCTTCAGTGGGTGACGGCCGGCCCGCTGGCGGTACAACGGCCGCAACTGCAGGTGCGGTGCTGACTGCACCTGAGGAGCTCCCACCGGCGACCGGATCGGACGAGGGCGCCGGCGCAGCAACCTGGGCTGCAGCAGCAGCCACATTCGCAGGCGTCTTCTGGGTTTCAATTTCAATAATGACCGAACCCTTGGCGACCTTGTCACCGACCTTGACCTTGACCGACTTCACGACACCGCTGTGCGATGACGGCACTTCCATGGACGCCTTGTCAGACTCAACAGTAATCAGGCTTTGCTCTGCCGCGACGGTGTCACCTTCCGCGACCAGCACCTCAATGACTTCGACTTCGGCAAAGTCTCCAATGTCAGGCACTTCGACCATTACACGTT
>JAAYID010000177.1 GCA_012744285.1 Alcaligenaceae bacterium | reverse complement strand
CCGTACACGAACTTGATGAGCGGCTTGATGCGGCGGGGCAGGTGGTCGTGCCGCTGGATGACGCCCAGGTGGCGGCGCTGTTGCAGCAGGTGCAGGCGCAGGGAATTCGTTCGGTAGCCATTGTGCTGATGCATGCGTACAGGAATCCGCAGCATGAACAGCGTGTGGCTGCCATTGCGCGGGCGATGGGGTTTGCGCAGGTGTCGGTATCGCACGAGGTATCGCCCCTGATCCGGTATGTGGCCCGTGGCGATACGACGGTGGTCGATGCGTATTTGTCGCCGGTGTTGCGACGCTATGTCGATCGGGTTGCAGCGGCGTTGCCGGGTGTGCGGTTGCAGTTCATGCAGTCGAGTGGAGGCCTGACGGATGCGCATGCCTTCCAGGGCAAAGATTCGGTGTTGTCGGGCCCGGCAGGCGGTATTGTGGGGATGGCCGGGGTGGCTGATGCGGCGGGTTTTGACCGGGTCATTGGTTTTGATATGGGTGGCACGTCAACCGACGTGTCGCACTATGCCGGCGACTATGAACGGGTGTTCGACACGCTGGTGGCCGGTGTGCGGCTGCGCGCGCCCATGATGAGCATTCATACGGTTGCTGCGGGTGGGGGGTCGGTTTTGCAGTTCGATGGCGCCCGGCTGCGTGTGGGGCCGGAGTCGGCGGGGGCCAATCCGGGGCCGGCGTGTTACCGGCGGGGTGGCCCCTTAACCGTCACCGATGCGAATGTGATGCTGGGGCGGATCCAGCCCGGGTATTTTCCGGCGGTGTTTGGTCCAACTGCCGATCAGCCGCTGGATGTCGAGGTGGTTCGCGAAAAATTCACGGCGTTGGCGCAAACGGTATCGTCGCAAACCGGTGTCTTGACGTCGCCCGAGCAACTGGCTGAAGGTTTTTTAAGTATTGCCGTAGCGAATATGGCCAATGCCATCAAACAGATTTCGGTGCAGCGCGGGTACGACATCACCCGCTATACGCTGGTAACGTTTGGCGGTGCGGGCGGGCAGCACGCCTGTCGTGTTGCCGATGCCCTGGCGATGCCGCGTGTACTGGTGCACCCGTTTGCCGGGGTCTTGTCGGCGTACGGTATGGGGTTGGCGCAGTCCAATGCCATTCGTGAGCGGTCGGTGGAAAAGGTCTGGGACGAGGCCGGAGAGGCCGAAGCCCGGCGGGTACTGGATGAATTGTCAGCGGCAGCATGCGACGAGTTGCTGGCGCAGGGTGTGAGCGCTGACGGTATCCAGGTCAACCGGAAGCTGTATTTGCGCTATGAGGGCACCGATACGGCGTTGCCGGTGTCGCTGGGTACGACAACCGTCATGAAGCAGGCGTTCGAGCAGGCGTATGCGCTGCGGTTTTCATTTCTGATGCCGGAGCGGCGACTGGTGATTGAATCGGCTGTCGCCGAGGCTGTGGGCGGGGGTGAAGCGGGCGCTGAGGCGGTTCCCTTGTCGGAGCCATTGACGGCAATGGCATCAGGGGCATCATCATCATCATCATCATCATCTTCTTCTTCTTCTGCGTCTGTGGCTGCTGCGTCTGTCGACGCCATCAGCGCGTCCCCTGTGCCTGCCGACGGTGTCCCGATGTTTGTCGAAGGGTCGACACGCACTTGCCCTTTGTATCGCAGCGATGACCTGCGTGCCGGCGATGTCATTTCTGGGCCGGCCATTATTGCCGATGCCAATGGTACGACGCTGGTTGATCCCGGCTGGCAGGCGTGTCGCAGTGCGCGCGGTGATGTGGTGCTTGAGCGGGTGCTGCCGCGCCCGGCACGCTACGCCATTGGCACGCAAGTCGATCCGGTGATGCTGGAAATTTTCAACAATCTGTTCATGTCGATTGCTGAACAGATGGGATACCGTCTTCAAAATACGGCTTATTCGGTCAACATCAAAGAACGTCTTGATTTTTCATGTGCCATTTTTGATGCCAACGGCGATCTGGTGGCCAATGCGCCGCATATTCCCGTGCACCTGGGGTCCATGAGCGCCAGCATTCGTGCGGTCATGCAGGCCAATGAAGGTCAGCTGCGGCCGGGTGATGTTTATGTGTTGAACAACCCGTATGCGGGTGGTACGCATTTACCTGACGTCACGGTGGTTACTCCTGTGTTTGATGCGCTCGGGCACGATATCCTGTTTTACGTGGGTTCGCGTGGCCATCATGCCGATATTGGTGGCTTGACGCCCGGGTCAATGCCGGCAAGTTCGACCCATATCGATGAAGAAGGCGTCCTGATTACCAATTTCAGGCTGGTTGAGGGCGGGCGTCTGCGCGAGGCTGAATTGCGCCAATTGCTGTCATCCGGTCGTTATCCAGCACGTAATATTGATCAAAATCTGGCTGACTTGCGTGCCCAGATTGCTGCCAATGAAAAGGGGCGTGAAGAGCTTCTGAAGATGGTCGACAGCTTCGGGCTGGACGTGGTTCATGCGTACATGAGGCATGTGCAAGACAATGCCGAGGCGTCGGTGCGCCGGGTGATTGCCGGCCTGAACGATGGTGCCTACACCTTGCCGCTGGATAACGGTGCGCAGATTTGCGTGAGGCTGACTATTGATCGGGCCACGAACAGTGCGGTCATTGACTTTACCGGCACGTCGCCAAAGCTGCCGAATAATTTCAATGCCCCGCAGGCGGTAACCACGGCGGCGGTGCTGTATGTGTTTCGCACCATGATCCGTGATGATATTCCGGTCAATGCGGGGGGGCTGCGGCCCCTGACATTGATTGTTCCAGATAACTGCATGCTGAACCCGGCTTGGCCGGCGGCCGTGGTGGCCGGAAATGTTGAAACCTCGATGTGCGTTACCAATGCTTTGTATGGTGCCATGGGCGTCATGGCCAGCAGTCAGCCCACCATGAACAACCTGACCTTCGGTAACGCGCGTCATCAGTACTATGAAACCATTTCCGGCGGTTCGGGGGCGGGCGGGTATTTTGATGACCAAGGCCAGCTGACCGATGGTTTCGACGGCACGTCGGTGGTGCAGACGCACATGACCAATTCGCGCATGACCGACCCCGAGGTGCTCGAGTGTCGTTTCCCGGTGCGGCTGGAACGCTACGAGATCCGCTCGGGCTCGGGTGGCGCCGGGCGTTGGCATGGCGGTGACGGGGGCGTACGAGAACTGCGCTTTCTCGAGCCGATGAAGTTGTCTTTGCTGGCGAATGGCTGGCGGTATCCGGCGTTTGGCGCACAGGGCGGCCAGCCGGGGGCCCCGGGCGAGTGTCAGGTGATTCGGGGTGATGGTACCGTGGTGTCGCTGGCCCACGCCGACAGCGCCGAACTGAAGGCAGGCGACCGCGTCATCATCAAAACCCCGGGGGGCGGGGGATTCAGTAGTGATACCGGCATGCAATGATGACAAGCCCCTGTTCGTCGACGCAGTAAACCAGACGGTGTGTGTCATCTATTCTTCGTGACCAGAAACCCGACAAATTTTCTTTGAGGGGTTCAGGCTTGCCTAAACCCTCAAAGGGATGGCGCATGCAGTCTTTGATCAGGGTATTGATGCGTTTAAGTGTTTTCTTGTCTTGCCCTTGCCAGTATTCGTAATCTTGCCAGGCAGCAATCGTCCAGAGCAGTTTTGGCTCGGGTCTAGTCGGCATCGTCAAGCGCCTGTGTGATGACGTTACCTTCACGGTATTGCGCGATGGATTGCGCCAGATGTGCCGCGTTGGCTGGTGAGTTCAGCAGATGGACAGTTTCCATAAGGCTATTGAACGTGTCCAGTGACATCACGACCGCATCAGGGGCATCGCGACGTGCAATGACCGTGTAATCGGCATCGTTGATGACTTGATCAATCACGAACTTCAGACTGTTTCTTGCCTCGGAGAAGTTGACGACACGCATAGTGCTCATCCTTTGACTTGTACAATTTAATGAACAAGTTTAGGTGTTGCGGATAAGAATTACAAGCGGGGTGTTGTGGAAAAGTCCACGGTGGCTTGTACCTTAACGTGCCCTTTGTTGACAGTGCACCATCCTGACCAGGGCAGCGATGGCGATCAGCACGGAGGCCCCTGCCAACAGGTTGAGGTTTTGCCAGCCGAAGCGCTTTAGGGCAGAGGCGGCGCCCAGGCAGGCGATGGTCACCAGTAAAAACATGAACTGGTCGTTCAGGCCCTGCACTTTGCCGCGTTCGGCGGGACGGTGGGTGGTGGACAGCAGGACGGCACTGCCGACAAACAGAAAATTCCACCCGATCCCTACGCATAGCCGGGACAGGACGTAAACCGGGACTGACGCTGCGAACGCGCCAATAAGGGCGGCGATCAGCATTAGCCCTGCACCGGTCAGCAAGATGCGGTTCAGGCCATGGCGAGAAATCAGATGGCCGGTGACGAAGGCCGGGCCGAACATGGCCAGCACCTGGGTCTGGGTGACGATGGTGATCTCGGTCATGTCAAACCCCTGGGCCTGCATGGCCAGCGGGGTGACGGTCATGAAAAGCACCATGAAGGGGAAGCAGATGCCGCTGCAGAGCATGGCGGGGAAAAAACCCGGGTGCCTGGCAATGTCGGCCAAGGGGCGCGATGCCTCGGTGTTCAGGTCACCAGGCTCCGCCATATTCAGGCGGTTGACCAACATGGCTGCAACCAATGACAGTGCCAGAATGACAAGAAAGGGCCCGCCGTAGGGCACTGAGGGCACCCAGTCCAGCGCCAGTCGGGCATTGAGCGGGCCGATAATGGCGGCGATGACCCCGCCGGCCATGACATACGATACCGCCCGGCTGCGAAACGCCGGTTCCGTGGCGTCGGTAGCGGCAAACCGGTAGTACATGGCGAAGCTTTGGTACAAGCCGATGAAGAATGTGCCCAGACAAAACAGCGCAAACGACCCGGCTGCGATGCCGGTGAAGCACACCAGCCCACCCGTAGCGCCGTTCAAGGTGCCGATGACAAAACCCCGCCGACGGCCAATGCGTTTCATCAGCAAAGATGCGGGCAGGGTGGTCAGTAACGTCGATAGCATCATCATGGCAGCAGGCATCGTAGCCAGCCCTGGCGAGGGCGCCAGTTGCTGACCGATGATGCTGCTGATGGCCATGGTGGTGATGGTGGCAACGGTGAACAGACTTTGCCCGCCCGCCAGCAGAAGTACGTTCAGTTTCTGTAATCGGTTCATACGCATGCCCGGGATAGTACCCGGGATGAAGTCATTTTTCAGGAAACCTGCCGCACGATTTCTTTGATGATCGTGTAGATGACTGTTCTCAGACAACGCAATTCGCCTGAGAGGGTGGCCGTCAATTCAGGACGTCTGCGCAAGATCAACGTGTTTTCATTTTCAATGTCGTGATAAAGCATGGTTGCCTCCTGAACAATCCGTGAGCTGAGACTGGTTAGCAGGCGGTGTGCAGTATTTTTGCTCAGATGTAAAGCCTGACCCGCATCCAGCAATAAGGTTTTGTTGAGGTCTGAGAAATGCTGAACCCCAAGGACAGGCCAGGCGAGTCGGGTGTGCAGGGGCCAGCCCTGCTGGTCGTAGGCTCTGGTTTCGTAGGTGGCGGTACTGAGCAGGTCATAGTGTGGGGCCAGCTGGATTCCTTCAGGTGACACCAGAAAGCTCAGGTTTTTAAGATGGGCATCGGTATTGCCGACCAGCATATTGAAGATCAGCCAGGAAAAGAGCCGTATCCTTGCAACGGCAGGGCTGCGGCAGGCCTTAGCCAGCTCAGCCAAACGTTCTACGCTACCCTGGGCGTATTTGAAGCTTCTATCCAGGCCCAGCAATTGGCACGCATCAATGACGTGCCGGCGTTCCCAGCCAGCTTCACTTTTGACCCTGTCGAACCGATCAATGATGTAAACGGGAGAGGGAACGTAGCGGCGATGGACTGCAGGGACCTCAAGCCCCAGCCGCTTGGCCAGTCGCATGATGAACCATTCGTTGATGACAGAATGAGGGTAGTCTTCATCGGGATGGTCTGGTTTTAAGATGTGTGTCGAGGGTGTTGACCCTGCAGGCTCGTACAGCGCTTCATGTTCGAAGACGACCGCCAACTTG
>JAAYID010000176.1 GCA_012744285.1 Alcaligenaceae bacterium | reverse complement strand
CCTGGGAGAGATAAGCCCAGCTGTACCTAACTTGATGGAACGAGACTATCACGCAGAAAAACCAAATGAGAAATGGCTGACAGATATCACGGAGTTTCACATACCAGCGGGTGATCTGCACCGCAATTTCCATGTCCAGCGGTACAGTAGCGGTACACACATCAGTTTTGCCCATCTGCGCATAAGTACGCTAAACTATTGATAAACAATTACTTTCTACCTATTTTATTACGGTTGTGTACGCTTGATTTTCCTAGGTTTAGCGTTTAAGCCGCAAACTCATAATCCGTTGGTGCCGAGCTCGACTCTCGGGGGGCCCACCCCGAAAACGCGTCACCACGTCAACCAAAAACTTCGACAGCGCGGTTATCATACGGCCAGCCTATGCGTTAAGCCGTTATCGTTCCATGCCCATCGACTTCACCACCCTCGACACGCTGCGCACCCATCACCCTGCGTGGCGGCTGTTGCGCTCCGACCATGCGCCGCTGATAGCGAGCTTTCTGCATCGGGTATTTGTAGCCCCGAATGTACGGGTGATGTCAGCCGCCGATCTGGCCGAGGCACTGGAAGACGAGTTATATGCCTTGCGTCTGCACCTGGGTGAAACGGCCTTCCCCAAGCCGGCGCTCGATTACCTGAATGATTGGGCCTCACCCGACAAGGGTTGGCTGCGCAAGTTCTACCGCACCGGCACAGACGAGGCGCAGTTCGACTTGACGCCCGCCACCGAAAAAGCCATTACATGGCTGGAGCAACTGGGTGAACGGCAGTTCGTGGGCACAGAGTCGCGACTGCTCACGCTGTTTGATCTGCTCAAGCAAATGAGCGAGGGCAGCGAAGCCGATCCGGCCAGGCGCCTGGCAGAACTGAACAAGAAACGCGATGACATTGACGCTGAAATTGCCCGGGTACAGGCGGGCGATCTGCAGTTGCTGGATGACACGGCGCTGAAAGACCGTTTCCAGCAATTCATGCAGGGAGCCCGTGAGCTGCTCGCCGACTTCCGTGAAGTGGAACATAACTTTCGCCAGCTGGATCGACGCGTGCGCGAGCGCATTGCCCTGTGGGAAGGCAGCAAGGGCGCGCTGCTGGAAGATATCATGGGTGAGCGGGATGCCATTGCCGATTCTGATCAGGGCAAGAGCTTTCGTGCCTTCTGGGATTTTCTGCTGTCCAGCCGTCGGCAGGAAGAGCTGACCGGGCTGCTGGATCACGTGCTTGCGCTGCCTGCGGTGGCGGACCTGAACCCGGATACCCGCACCCGCCGCGTGCATTACGACTGGATGGAGGCCGGTGAACATACCCAGCGTACCGTCGCAGCCTTATCGCATCAGTTACGCCGCTTTCTGGACGACCAGGCCTGGCTCGAGAACCGTCGCATTATGGATATTCTTCGAAATATTGAAAGCAAGGCACTGGCGCTGCGCGATGCGCCCCCGTCTGGAAACGTCATGGAAGTTGCGCAAGCCGGTGCAGAAATCGAGCTTGCCATGGAACGCCCCCTGTTCACACCGGCGCTCAAGCCCGTCATTGCGGACCTTACCCTTCAGGCCGGCGATGAAGACATTGACGCGCAAGCCTTGTTCGAGCAGGTGGTCATCGACAAGGCGCGGCTCACCCGCCATATCCGGCACGCCTTGCAACTCCACGCCCAAACCACCCTGCATGAACTGGTGATCAGCCAGCCTCTGCAACATGGGCTGGCCGAGCTGGTGGCCTATCTGCAACTGGGCAGTGACGCATTTAACATCGTGGTCGATGAGGGCACACCCGAGCCTGTCTACTGGCAAACGACAGGTGCCGATGGCCAGGCCATAACACGTTGCGCACGCCTGCCCCGTGTGATCTTCGCTCGCTGAATCGAGAATCAAAAACCGAGGACAATGAATAATGGAAGAAGACAGCAAGCCGGGCGTAGACTTGTCGACACTGCTGATCAGTCTGCTCAAGCGTGTGCTTTATCGTGATGATGATGAGCGTCAATGGGCGGCCTTGCTGAACCTGCAATCCGGTGTGCGTGATTACGTCGCGATAGTAAACCTTGACCTGGTGCTTGATGAAGCCGAAGGTTATGCCTTCCTGAAAAGCCGCCCTGATCCCGCCGATGACGATCCTGCACCACGTCTGCCGCGGTTGGTAGCGCGTCGTCAACTGCCCTTTGCGGTCAGTTTGCTGCTTGCCTTGCTGCGCAAGAGGCTCGCCGAATTTGATGCGGGCGGTGGCGACACACGCCTGGTGATGACACGCGATGAAATCGTTGACCTGGTGCGGCTATTCCTGCCTGATGGCCCGAATGAAGCCCGGCTGATCGATCAGATCGAAACCTCAATCAACAAAGTGGTTGATCTCGGATTCCTGCAGAAACTCAAATCCGCCAGCGGTACTTCAGCAGGGCTGGCCACTTACGAAGTGAAGCGCATTCTGAAAGCCTTTGTTGATGCGCAGTGGCTGTCCGAGTTCGATGCGCGCCTGGGCGCTTACCAGTTCCAGCTTACCGGTTCAAGCAACGCTACGGAGCGTGTCAACAATGAATGATCCGCACTCATTGGGCCTTGAGTTCCTCACGGATGACAGCTTGTCGGGCTTTCGGCTGGCACGGCTGGAAGTGTTCAACTGGGGCACGTTTGACAGCAGGGTATGGACATTGCAACTGGATGGCAAGAACGGTCTGCTGACCGGAGATATTGGCTCCGGGAAATCGACCCTGGTCGATGCCATCACCACATTGCTGGTACCTGCCAACCGCATTGCCTACAACAAAGCTGCGGGTGCCGACAACAAGGAAAGAACCCTGCGCTCTTATGTGCTGGGGCATTACAAGTCAGAACGCAACGAGGTGACTGGTGCCGCCAAACCGGTCAGCCTGCGTGACAACACCAGTTACTCGGTCATTCTGGGCGTGTTTCACAACGCAGGTTACGACCAGACCGTCACACTGGCCCAGGTGTTCTGGATGAAAGACCTGCAGGGGCAACCGGCACGGTTCTTTCTGGGCGCAGAACGCGAGCTGTCGATTGCGACTGACTTCGCCAGTTTCGGGTCAGACATTGCCCAGTTGCGTAAAAAGCTGCGCGGACTGGGGGCCGAACTGCATGACAGTTTCCCGCCCTATGCGGCGTGGTTTCGCCGGCGCTTTGGCATTGAAAACGATCAGGCCCTGGAGTTATTCCACCAGACCGTTTCCATGAAGTCGGTAGGCAACCTGACCGATTTCGTGCGCAATCATATGCTTGAACCCTTCGAAGTCGGTCCACGCCTGCAGGCGTTGATTGTCCACTTCGATGACCTCAATCGTGCACATCAGGCCGTGCTTAAAACCCGACAACAAGTTGAATTGCTGACACCGCTGATTGCAGACTGCAACCGCCACACTGAACTGACTGCCGGCGTTGAACGGTTACGGGAATGCCGTGATAGTCTGCGGCCCCACTTTGCAGGTCTGAAACTCGGCCTGATTGACAAGCGGCTGGACACGCTGTCAGAAGAATGGGATCGAACGGATGCGCTTGTGCAGAAACTTGATGCGGCGCATGAGACACAACGCCAGCAGATCGATGAGCTCAGGCAGGCCATCCATGACAACGGCGGCGACCGGCTGGAACGTCTGGCGGTCGAGATCCGCAAGAAAGAACAGCTGCGGGATACCCGTAAAGCCAAGGCCGGTCGCTATGGTGAGCTTGCTGCGGTACTGGAAGAGCCTGCAGCCACAGATGTTATTGGCTTCAACACGCAGCGTGGCAAGTACCAGAGCTGGCGCGAGGACGCCCGCAACCGTGATGCCGATCTGCAAAACATCCTGACTGAACACGCCGTAACCTTACGCCAGGGCAGGCTTGAACATGAACAACAGAGTGCGGAAATAGAAAGTCTCAAGCGCCGGCGCAGCAACATTGATGACCAGCAGATCCAGATCCGTGCGGCACTGTGTGCGGCACTGGACCTGAATGTGGATGACATGCCCTTCGCCGGCGAACTGATCCAGGTGCGCGACGATGAGCGCGACTGGGAAGGCGCTGCCGAGCGTTTGCTACGCGGTTTCGGTCTGGCTCTGCTGGTGCCGGACGCGCATTACAAGGCCGTTGCTGAATGGGTTGACGGTGCGCATCTACGGGGTCGTCTGGTGTATTTCCATGTCAGGCCTCGCAAATCGGGTGAGCTGCCCGACCTGCACCGCGACTCGCTGGTCCGCAAGCTGGCCATCAAAACAGACTCACCCCATTACGATTGGCTGGAGCGCGAACTGGCGCATCGATTTGATGTCGCCTGCTGTCTCACCCAAGAGCAATTTCGTCGAGAAACCCGGGCCATCACTCGTGCAGGCCAGGTCAAGGACCCGAGCGGACGACACGAAAAAGATGACCGCCATCGAATTGGAGACCGTAGCCGCTACGTGCTGGGCTGGAGCAACCGTGAAAAAATTGCTGCGCTGGAAACCCGACGCAACCAGCTTGAGGCCCGACTTGGTGAAGTGGGTCATCAAATCAGCCTTATCCAGAAAGAACGCGACGGGCTTGCCCGACGCCTTGATGCACTGACCCGACTGGAAGAGTTTGCGGCCTTCGAAGAGCTTGACTGGGCCAGCGTCGCCACCGAGATTGCACAGCTTGAAGACGAGCGCAGTCGGCTCGAGTCGGCCTCGGACGTGCTTAAACAGTTAAACGACAGCCTGCGCAACATGCAGGCAACCCTGAAAGACACCGCAACAGACCTGCAGGCTACGCGCGAAAAGCGCGCAAAGATAGAACAACGACGCGCTGATGCACACGATCTGCGAGAGCAGACTCATGCGCTCTGCCTGGATATTGCCCTCGACGATTCCTTACAGACAACGCTGCAGAACATGCGTACAGAAGCATTGGGCAGCCATCAGCTAACCGTCGAGTCTTGCGACAACCGCGAGCAAGACGTACGCACCTGGTTGCAGGCACGCATTGACGCCGAAGATTCAAAGCTCAAGCGTCTGGCAGAGAAAATCATCAAAGCCATGGCGTTCTTCAAGGACATGTTCAAGCTTGAAACCGCCGAAATGGATGCCAGCCTTGAAGCGGCCTTCGAGTATGAAAACCTGCTGATGCAGTTGAATCGCGACGACCTGCCCCGCTTTGTTGAGCGCTTCAAAGAACTGCTGAACGTCAATACCATCAACGAAATCGCCAACTTCAATGCCCAATTGGCCCGCGAGCGCGAAACCATCAAAGAGCGCATCGCCCACATCAATAAATCTCTGGGTGAGATTGACTACAACCCTGGCCGATACATCGTGCTCGAATCACAGCCCAGCCCCGATGCCGAGATCCGCGACTTCCAGCAAGAGTTGCGTGCCTGCACCGAAGGTGCTGTCACGGGTTCTGACGATGCCCAGTATTCCGAAGCGAAATTCCTGCAGGTCAAAGCCATCATCGACCGTTTCCGTGGACGCGAAGGTTTGTCCGAACAAGATCGGCGCTGGACCGCGAAGGTCACCGATGTGCGCAACTGGTTCCTTTTTGCGGCCAGCGAACGCTGGCGCGAAGACAACAGCGAACACGAACATTATTCAGATTCCGGCGGCAAATCGGGTGGACAAAAAGAAAAACTGGCTTACACGATTCTGGCCGCGAGCCTGGCCTATCAGTTCGGGCTCGAATGGGGGGCCGTCCGCTCCCGCTCCTTCCGTTTCGTGGTGATCGACGAAGCCTTCGGACGCGGCTCGGATGAATCTGCACAGTATGGTCTTAAATTGTTCCGGCAACTCAATCTGCAACTGTTGATCGTGACGCCACTGCAGAAAATCCACATCATCGAGCCCTATGTCTCGAGCGTTGGCTTTGTCAACAACGAAGGTGGCAAAGCATCGAAGTTGCGCAATCTTTCCATCGAGGACTATAGGGCCCAGAAGGCGGTGATGGCAGTTCAGCCTGAACAAGAGGTCTCTGATCAGTGACGTGGACCCGCCCTGACGTCTTGAAGGCGCAATTGATGCGGCTGTGGGAGCGCGGCGAGTTGCTGCGCGACGTGGTGTCGGGCCACGATCGCTTTCCGCTGCGCCTGGCCCTCAAGACCCCAAGCTCAGCACAAATCACCGATCAATTCAACGCGGTCCGCGAATGGGTTGCAGAACTGGCCGGTATGAAATATGTGCGCGTTGAGTGGCAAACGGTTCGACACCGCGTCCACGGAACACAGAAACTACCCGCGTGCGTGTGGGTTGAGACCTGCGAAGAAGCCTTGACCTGGCTGGGCAAACGCAAAGACCATGACCGGTTTTCAGCGTTGGTTTCAGTCACCCGGCAGACGCATGCTGCCCTGCTGCCCTGGCTGGAAAAACGTCCGTTACACGCACTGGAACTATCGGCCGAATGGCCTGGACTGCTGGCGGTGGTGGAATGGATGGTCGAACATCCGCGCCCGGGCATTTATTTACGTCAGGTCGACCTGCCTGGCATTCACAGCAAATTCATCGAAATCCATCGCGGGGTTCTGGCCGAGTTGCTTGATCTGGCCTTGCCTGCCGACGCCGTTGATACCCGAAAAATGGGTATTAGCCAGTTTCCGGCCCGCTATGGCTTTCTGGAAAAGCCGACGCGTATCCGCTTTCGTGTGCTTGACCCAACCATCCGTTTCGTACCTGGCTCAGACTGTCCGGATGTCACGCTGGACGCCATTAGTTTCAGCCTTCTGGACCTGAACATACGACGCGTGTTCATCACAGAAAACGAAACCAACTTCCTGGCATTTCCCCCGGTGCAAAATGCCATTGTCATTTTTGGAGCAGGTTACGGTTGGGATGCCCTGGCGTGCAGCCAATGGCTGAACAACTGCGCAATACATTATTGGGGGGATATCGATACCCATGGTTTCGGCATTCTGGATCAATTACGCAACCACTTTGAGCACGTTACTTCGTTCTTGATGGACAAGGCAACGCTTGAAGCGCATGCGCCATTCTGGGGGCATGAAGCCAACCCTCTTCGCGCCGATTTGCACCAACTGACACCTGAAGAAAGCGCCCTTTTCGATGACCTGCGTGACAACCGCATTCGGTCCGGATTGCGTCTGGAGCAGGAATACATCGGTTTCGGTTGGTTGACGGGCAGGTTGCAGCAACTTGGTACGGGGTGACCTTGCTACACGTTATTAATCGGGCCGTCAATCCATCGACCCCGTCGACAATTACCGATAAGACCCCAACCTTGCCAGCACATTCACTCGTGCCATGTTCTCAACCGAATTAACCGGCGTGTGAAACAGTGCCGGGTTACCCACCACAATGGCCAGTGCCTGGGCCCGTGAAATCGCCACATTCAATCGATGCTTGTCAAACAGAAACTCAATGCCGCGCGGCGCTTCAGAGGCATCACTGCAGCACAGGCTGAAAAACACGACCGGCGCTTCCTGCCCCTGGAACTTATCCACACTGCCTACCCGTGCGTCATCGCCCAGTGCCTGTTTCAGCTTGCCTACCTGGTGGTTGTAGGGCGACACGAACAAGATATCTGACCAGCCGATCGGGCGTACCTCGCCCTTCTTCGTAGTAAACGGGCGACCCAGCAATTCACCCGACAACCGGACAATTTCCTCGACTTCCTCGTCGCTGGCCTGTGTATTGCCTTGATGCTCGACCGGTACGAAGATGACCCCCGACGTCTGGTTAAGAATACCGTTGTAATTCATGGGAACCTGGATGGTTTGCAGGGCATTATCCGGGTCCGCCTTGAGCTGGCCCTTATAAATGGCATTACTGATGAATTCATTCACCTTGGGGTGCATGCGATAGGTCGTATCCAGAAAGACGCCCAGTGCGGGGTCGATAATGGGCTCTTCATGCAGCAAATAATCCAGCACGGAATCACCGCTTTGCGCCGGATGCGTCCCTTGGGTGGGCTGCCCCAACTGCATCTGGTCACCCATCAGCACCAGATTTTTTGCGCTGCGACTCATCCCCACCAGATTGGCGACGGCCACCTGCCCGGCCTCGTCAATGAACAGGTAATCCAGCTGGCCCTTCATATCGTCACGCGTAAACCCCCAGGCCGTCGTCCCCAGCACGCATCCGGGCCCAAGGTGACCAGAAAGATCAGCGTTCTGCACGATCTCGACCCCTAATTTATGCAATTCAGGTTCGGTGTCCTTGCTGGCACAGCAATGCACGACAATGCCCTGGTCGCGACAATAGCGTGCCACGCCCAGAATCAGGTTGTTGATCGCCTTATGGCTATTGCTGCTGATACCGACACGTTTTCCTTGTTTGACGAGCGCACCGATAATGCGCGACGCCGTGTAACTTTTACCCGCTCCGGGTGGGCCTTGAATCGCGAGATAACTGTTTTCAAGCGAT
>JAAYID010000175.1 GCA_012744285.1 Alcaligenaceae bacterium | reverse complement strand
TTGGTCGAAAAATCCATATCAATAATGGCATCAACGCCCTGACCTTGCGTCAGCGCCAGCACCCGCGCGCCAACGTCTTCCTGCTTGTAATCAAGAACCGTATCGGCCCCGGCGGCCAGGGCGTGTGCCGCTTTCGCCGCCGAACCCGCCGTGCCGATAACCCGCGCACCGGAACGAACCGCCAGCTGGGTCACGTAATGGCCAACCGCATTACCCGCCCCGGTAACCAATACCGTACCACCCGCAAGATGACCGGCCAGGCGCACGGCCTGTACAGCCGAGAACAGCGGAATGCCGAAACAGGACGCCTGAGCCATATCGACCGATTCAGGCAGAGGCACTGCTTGCGACCCTGGCAGGGTAATGTACTGACAGGCCGTACCCATAGGGCGTTGCCACTGGCCATTCCAGACCCACACGCGCTGCCCCACGCGCGCCTGAGATACCCCGTCACCGACCTGATCAATGACACCCGCACCGTCGCTGTGCGGCACCACCAGCGGCGTATCAAAAGGACGACGCTGCCGCGACTTGACATCCGAGGGGTTCACCCCGGACGCGAGCAGGCGGACCCGCACTTGCCCCGGTCCGGGAAACGGATCGGGCAGCTCACCAACCTGAAGCACGTCGGCAGCAGCCCCGTTTTGGGTATACCAGGCAGCTTTCATCACTCCCTCCTCAAGAATCCATTAACAGCCGCCAGTATGCCCGATTAACCGACCACACCGGCCGCCACCCGCTGTGCAATATGTGCCAGAGCCTCTTCGACCTGGTCGATAAGAATCAGGCACAGATCACCGGGTTGAAGGCGCTCGAGCGCGCGATCGATCGCGACGAACTCGCCCTGGATTTCCTCAATCTTCCGGGTACGCGATGCGTTGACCAACCCTTCCTGCAACAAGGCGAGCACCTCGCCGGGCTGGCGCCCGCGCTGGCACATGTCTTCGTACAAAATGGCTTCGTCGAAGGCTTCGCCGAGGATTTCAGTCTGGCGCCGCAAATCTTCGTCGCGACGATCACCCGCCCCGCTGATGACCACGCTACGATGGGTTGCCGGGAACTGATCAACCGCCTGAACCAGCGCCAGCATCGCATCGGGGTTATGGCCATAATCGGCAATCACGGTCGCACCATTGAAAGTGAACATATTGAATCGACCCGGCGCGGTTTGCGGGTCGTTCACAAACGACGCCAGACCTTTCTGGATGTCTTCAAAGGCGACGCCCATGGCCCAGCCGGCGGCGATTGCCGCCATGGCATTCTCAACCTGAAAGCCGATACGACCGTTTTGCGTCAGCGGAATACCCGCCAGCGCAAAACTTTGTTCCCAGCCGCCTTCGACCAGCACAATGCGGCCCGATTCGGCGTAAACACAGCGTTTGCCCTGGGCACGGTGGGTGGCCAGCACCGGGTGCGCCGGGTCGGTAGAAAAGAAAATCACCTGACCAGGGCAATTGGTGGCCATACCGGCCACAATCGGGTCAACGGCATTCAACACCGCCGTCCCGGTTGACGCCACGTTTTCAACGATGACGCGCTTGACCGCTGCCAGATCTTCTACCGTAGTGATGTAGTTCAGACCCAGGTGATCACCCACGCCAATGTTGGTGACGACGGCCACATCGCAGCGATCAAACGCCAGACCTTCACGCAAGATACCGCCACGGGCGGTTTCAAACACGGCAGCGTCAACGTAGGGGTGC
>JAAYID010000174.1 GCA_012744285.1 Alcaligenaceae bacterium | reverse complement strand
GTCACCATCGCCGGTACGAATGGCGTCTTGAATCAGTTGCTTTTGCTGCGCCGTACCGACTTCCATGGCACGGATCAGGGGCAATGTCGGCTTGCCTTCACGCAAGTCATCACCGACGTTTTTACCCAAAGCCTGGGCATCGCCTTCGTAGTCAAGCACGTCGTCGATCAGTTGAAACGCGGTGCCGATATGGCGGCCATAGCCCGCCGCCGCTGATTCCTGTGCACCGGTTGCATGGGCCACGATCGCACCCACCTGCGCGGAGGCCTCGAACAGCTTGGCAGTTTTGTAGCGCACCACCTGCAAATAGCGTTCAAACGACACGTCGGGGTCATGCACGTTCAACAATTGAAGCACTTCACCTTCCGCAATGACAGTGGTGGCTTGCGAAAATACCTGCATGACCCGCATGGAGTCAGCCTCAACCATCATTTCAAACGAGCGCGAGTACAGATAATCGCCCACCAGCACACTGGCCGCGTTGCCAAACACGGCATTGGCGGTACTGCGGCCACGTCGCAAATCAGACTCATCAACAACATCGTCGTGCAACAAGGTTGAAGTGTGGATGAACTCGACCACCGCCGCCAGCAAGTGATGCAGCGTGCCGTTGTACCCCAGGGCACGGGCCACCATCAGCAACATGGCGGGGCGCATGCGCTTGCCACCGGCCTGGATGATGTAATCGCCAACGGTACGGATCAGCACCACGTCGGAGTTCAGCCGGTCGCGGATGACCGCATCAACGGCTTTCATGTCTTGGGCGATGGGGGTAAACAGTTCAGCGATATTCAAAGTGGACCTGCATTCAACAGAATCGGGGAAGCTTTTTGGCGTAGCCCCCGATTATACGTTCAGCCCGCCGGGCTCGCATGACACAACCGAAAATTGGCGATAATGCGCCCTGATTTGCGACTCATACCGGAGAACTGCCGTGAGCACCCCTGACCTGACGACATTGCTGGCCCGCGCCGAGCGGGTACTGGCCCAGCTTGAAGCCTGGCTGCCCCCTGCCCCGCCACCCATCAACTGGGATGCGCGTGCGTTTCGCTGGCGCAAGGAAGGTGCGCAAGGCTGGCTGGATGCCATCAAACATGTGGCCAGCATCCAGCCTGAAGACCTGCAGCATATCGAACGCCAAAAGGAAACCATTGATCTGAACACCCGGCACTTTCTGGAAGGCAAACCCGCCAACAATGTGCTGATGACGGGTGCTCGCGGTACCGGCAAAAGCTCGCTGGTCAAGGCCATGCTGGCCACCTATGGCGACCGGGGCCTGCGCCTGATCGAAGTCGACAAGGCGCATCTGGGTGACCTGGGCACGATTGTCGACCTGGTCAGCGAACGTCCCGAAAAATTCATCATATTCTGTGACGACCTGTCGTTTGAAGAAGGCGAGGCCGGCTACAAGGCGCTCAAGTCGGTGCTGGACGGTTCGCTTAGCGCCTCGGGCGACAACGTTCTGATTTACGCCACCTCGAATCGCCGCCACCTGATGCCCGAATACATGAGCGAAAACCTGGCCGCACAACATCAACCCGATGGTGAAGTGCATCCGGGTGAAACCGTGGAAGAAAAAGTATCGCTGTCCGAACGCTTCGGCATCTGGTTGTCGTTCCGCCCCTTCCGCCAGGACGACTACCTGGACATCGTGTATTACTGGCTCAAGGAACTGGGATGCCCGCAGGAAGCCATTGAAACCTCGCGCCTGGAAGCCCTTCAATGGGCATTGGGGCGCGGGTCCCGCTCGGGTCGGGTGGCACGGCAGTTTGCGCAAGACTGGGCCGCACGCCATGTCTAAACCCGAGATTTTTGTTGCTGCGGGCCTGATCCTGAAGCCTGACGGGTCGCTGTTGCTGGGTCAACGGCCGGCCGACAAGCCCTGGCCCGGCTGGTGGGAACTGCCGGGCGGCAAGATCGAACCGGGCGAAACCGTACTGCAAGCCCTGGCGCGCGAACTGAAAGAAGAAATCGATATCGATGTCACCGAGGCCAGCCCGTGGGTGAACTATGTCCATGAGTACCCCAAGAATATTGTCCACCTGGCATTTTGCAAGGTCACAGGCTGGACCGGCACCCCGCGCGGGCTTGAAAACCAGCAACTGGCCTGGGTGAACGCCAAAGGCCCGATCAATGTCGGGCCTTTGCTCCCGGCCACAGAACCACCCTTGCGCTGGCTGAAACTGCCCGAGCGCTACCTGCTGACCTCGATCAATACAACCGAAAATCTTCGCCCCTTCTTGCGGCAACTTGAACAGGCCGCCCGTCAGGGCGTGGGCATGGTACAGTTTCGTGAGCCGGTCTGGGCCGCGCAGCCGGGTCAAACCGCCGCACTGGAAGCGGCATTCCAGGCTGTACTGGCCGCCTGCCGCGAACATAGCCTGCTTTGCCTGGTGAACAGTGCCCACCCTGCCCACTGGTGGACCCAGGCCGATGGCGTCCAGGTACGGGCACACGACCTGGCAGCAATCGACAGGTCAGCGCTCAACGTCAACTGGCTGGGCGCCTCGGTGCATTCGGCAAACGACCTGACTTTGGCCCGCGCTGCGGGTGCCGACTTTTCGGTGCTGGGCCATGTGTTGCCCACACCCTCGCATCCGGGGCAAACCGCCTTGGGTTGGGATGGCTTCGAAGCGCTGGCCCAACACGCCGGAATGCCGGTATACGCCATCGGCGGGCAATCGGGGGACACCTTGAAACAGGCGCAGCGGCATGGGGCGCATGGGGTTGCAGCCCTACGTGGGTTATTGCCTTAACCCCTTATGGCACCTGAACCCGCCAGGTTCTGACTCCCCCTGCAGGAAAGCGATTAATCACCCTGCCCGTCAGGCTGCCAGCCACCGCCCAGCGCGGCAATCAGTTGCACACTGGCGATCAGGCGATCGGCACCCAGGCTGATCGCCTCGCGCTCGGCATTCAAGG
>JAAYID010000173.1 GCA_012744285.1 Alcaligenaceae bacterium | reverse complement strand
TTGCCCAGCAGTGTGCCCATCATGCCGAGCGCCTTGACGAGGTGTATGCGGCGTGTTCGCGGCCGGTGACGGCCGGAGAAATCGTGCCCCTGATGTTCAAGCGTGAACTGGATCCGCATCAGCTGACGTTTGCCATCGGCGAGGCGCTGGCCCACCTGCATGCGCTGTGGTTCGAGGGTAAGCTGAAGCGGGTGTTCGAAGACGGGGTATATCGCTTTAGTCGGGTCTGATCGTCGTTATTGCCGGCCGGCGGTGATCAGCCGGATGGCCAGGCCCACAAACACCAGTGCTGAACCCCGGTTGATCAGTTTCTGGGTGGTGGCTGATTTTTGCAGATGCTGGCTGAACCAGCCTGAAAAAAACGCAATGCAGGCAAACACCACGAAGGCCGCCAGCATGAACAGGGCACCCAGACTGAAGGTTTGCAACGCCACCGACCCGCGTGCCGGTGAGGTGAATTGCGGCAAGAAGGCCAGAAAGAACAATGACACCTTGGGGTTGGTCAGGTTCATGACAATGCCACGCCGGTACAAGGTGGCGTAAGACAACCGGGGTGGGCGGGCGCCCGCATCGGTGCTGACTGTGGCGCGCCAGGCGCCCCAGGCCAGATACAGCAAATACGCGGCCCCGGCCAGTTTCAGGGCAGTAAAAGCAGCTTCTGACGCGGCAAACACGGCGGCCAGGCCAACGGCGACGGCAAGGGTATGGCCGATTAACCCGGTGCACAGGCCCAGCACCACCATCATGCCCGACGCCCGCCCCCACAGGGCCGATTGCATCAGCACAAACAAGTTGTCTGGCCCCGGGCTCAGGGCCAGCAGAACGGCGATTCCGAAGAAGGACAAGGCAAGATCGAAGGTCAACATGGTGTGTTGGTGGTTTAACGTCTGAAAGTCGGTCAGTGTAAAGTAACGCTGAACTGACGGAAACGGAATTTATGAGCGCTTCAAACAATCACCACCTTGATACCCTTTTGATGCATACCGGTATGGCGCCGTTCGACCCTGAAACCGGGGCTGCACCAGTGGCCCTGCCCTCTGTTCGCACCAGTACGGTTCGCTTCAGGAATCTGGACGCCCTGTCCAGGGCCCGTGCCACCCAGCTGGCGGGTGACCGGGGCGTTACCTATGGCCGCATTGGCATGCAAACTCACGAGGCGCTTGAATCGGTGGTGTGTGCGCTCGAGAGCGCACAGCGCTGTTTTCTGGCGCCGTCCGGCCTGTCGGCCATGACCTTGTCGGTCATGGCATTGCTGGGGGCAGGCGAGCACATGCTGGTATCTGACAGCGTATATGGCCCCATGCGCTATCTGGATAAAACGGTGCTGCGACGCATGAACATCAGCGTGTCGTATGCGCGGGCCACGGTGGCTGACCTTGAGCCGCTGGTGCGCCCGGAAACGCGGGTGCTGTATGTCGAGTCTCCCGGTTCGCTGCTGTTTGAAATGCTGGATATCCCGGCACTGGCCGAATTTGCCCGTGCCCGGGGGTTGTTGCTGGTGGTTGATAACACCTGGGGGTCGGGCTACCTGTACCGCCCGCTTGAGCTGGGGGCCCATGTCTCGATCATTGCCGGTACCAAGTACATTGGCGGTCACTCTGACCTGATGCTGGGGGCGGTAGCGGCCAACGAACCTGCCGTAATCGAGGCCTTGAATACCACCCATTATGCAATGGGTTATTCGATCAGTGCCGACGACGCGTGGCTGGCGTTGCGTGGTGTACGAACCCTGCCCATTCGCGTGCGTCAGCATGCCCAAAACGCTTTGCAGGTATGCCAGTATCTGGCAGGTTGCCATGAGGTCGTGCAAATTTTTCATCCGGCCTGGCCGGATGACCGTGGTCATGCGCTGTGGCAGCGTGATTGCCACGGTTCAAACGGGATGCTGGCGGTTGAGCTGAAGCTCGATCCGGAACAGGCGGTGCGGTTTGTTGACGCCCTGACCCTGTTCGGTATCGGGTTTTCGTGGGGGGGGTACGAAAGCCTGGTTCAATTGATTGAGCCGGGCGCGCTGGCGGTGCACAGTTACTGGCAGAAAACCGCCAATGCCATGGTGCGCCTGCATATCGGGCTGGAAAATCCCGCAGACCTTATTGCCGATATCGAGCAGGCCCTGGCGGTGGCACGGGGTTGAGCGCAGGCGGTCAGGCACCCAGCAAACGGCGAGCCAGTACCGATTGCCTGTCGCGATGACCATAGGCTCACGGTATTGGCGGGCGATTACTTCTTGCCTTTCAACACCTCATCGAGCAGTTTCTGGGCCTGGGTCAGTGTCCCTTCATAGCTGCCGGTCATGCTGGGCGAGGTGGTGAACTGGCCGCCAATGCCCAGGGTCGGTGTGCCCTGGATGTCATAGGCTTTTTCAAGTTCGGTGGCGCGGGCCACTTTCGAGGTAACGCCGAATGAACGCGCCGTGGCTTCGTAGGTGGCCTTGTCAATGCCTTGCGTGGCCAGCCAGTCACCGATGGCGCTGCTGTTGTACATGGGCTTGCGTTCTTTGTGCAGCACGGCGAAGACTTTGGGGTGCAGGTCCAGGCGGTCCAGACTTTCAAGTACATAGTACAGACGCTGCAGGTCGGCCATGCCGGCGTTGAAGGCAACAGGCACACGGCGCAGCACGACATTCTCGGGCAGGGTTTTTGACCATTTCTCGACCATGGGCTCCATGGTGGCGCAGTGCGGGCAGCCGTAGGCGAAGAACTCAAGCACTTCAACCTTGCCGGGGGTGTCGGAGGGTTGAACTGGAGTGACGGTGGTGTAGGCCGCCTTCTGGGCCTGGGCCGACAGGGGTAGCAGTGCAGCCAATGCCAAGGCAGAAGCAGAAATCAGACGGGAAACAAACGAGTTCAAAGCCATGAAAGGTCCTGTGTGAGTAGGTGAATGTCAAGAGTGGCTGACCGCTGCCATGGGGCGTTACCCGCCGCACGCGCATGCCGGCGGGCGGGTTGCCCGTGATCAGGGCCGTACCACGGTAGTTTCTATTTTGGCATTCGACAGCGTAGCGCGTGATCGGTTCATTTCGTCGATACCCTTGAAGGGACCAACCCGTACGCGGTGCAAGGTAGAGCCGTTAACCTGAACCGGTTGTACGGTGGACTGCAGACCCAGCATCAGGATACGTGCCTGCATGGCCTGGGCATCACCTTCGGTTCGGAAAGCCCCGGCTTGCAGGTAGTACGTGGTTTGCGTGCCGGGTGCGGGTGTTGCCGGTGTGGCCGCCGCCACCTGGGGTGATGCCGGCTTGGGCGATGACGCCGCCGGCGCATTGCCCGCAGACGTTGCGCCGGTGCCAGGGCCGCTGGAAGGCGGGGCCCCCAGTGTGGTCAGCAACGCACCGATATCGTCTTGCAGGCTCGCCGAGGGTGCCGCTCCCGGTTGCGGCGTTGCGCTTGCCTGTCGAGCCGCTTCAGGCACGGGCGTGACCGGTTCACTGCGTCCGGACAACGCCTGATTCGGGTCGGGGGCTTGACGCAGGTCGGGCAAAGGTTGTGTGGGGTCGGCCCGACTGAATTTATCGGTGAACGGCATCGGCACCTGTGTGACGAACCAGGCTACCCCGGCAGCAATGCCCAGACCCAGTATCAGGCCGAACAGCAGCATGAAGATGCGGCTGCCCCGAAAGGCAGGTTCCCTGGATTTGCGACTTTTTGACATACGATGGTTTACATTTTCTCGGGGGCCGACACGCCCAGCAGGGCCAGGCCGTTGGCCAGTACCTGCCGTGTGCCTTGGGCCAGACGCAGCCGTGCGAGCTTCAGGGCCTCGTCGTCGACCAGCACGCGTTCGGCGTTATACCAGGCGTGGAAGTCGGCGGCGCAGTCGCGCAGCCAGAAGGCAATATGGTGTGGCGCCAGCTCGTTGGCCGCCTGGGTAATGGCGGCCGGAAATTCGGCCAGGCGTTGCAGCAGCGCAAATTCAGTGGGGGCCACCAGACGGCGGATGTCGGCATTGGACAAGGCATCGGCGCTTGGCGCCGACTGCGCCAGCATCGAGCAGATGCGCGCATGGGCGTATTGTATGTAATACACCGGGTTTTCTTCGCTTTTTGAAAGGGCCAGGTCAATGTCGAAAACAAATTCGGAGTCGGCACGACGCTGGGCCAGGAAAAAACGTACGGCATCTTGCCCGACCCATTCGATCAGGTCGCGCAGCGTGACGTAGCTGCCGGCCCGCTTCGAGATTTTGACTTCTGCCCCGCCCCGCATCACCTTGACCATCTTGTGCAGAATGTAGTCAGGGAATGATTTTGGAATGCCCATTTCCAGGCCCTGCAGCCCGGCACGGACGCGTGCGATGGTGCCGTGGTGGTCGCTGCCCTGGATATTGATGGCGCGATGATAGCCGCGCTCCCATTTGGCAACGTGATACGCCACATCGGGTACGAAATAGGTGTAGCCCCCTTCGGACTTGCGCATGACGCGGTCTTTGTCATCGCCGGTACCCAGTTCGGTGGTACGCAGCCACAGCGCGCCTTCATGCTCGTAGGTATGGCCGTTATCGACCAGTGTCTGTACGGTTTTTTCGACACGACCCGAGGTGTACAGGGAGCTTTCAAGGTAAAAGTTGTCGAATTTCAGCCCGAAGGCCTGCAGGTCGAGGTCTTGTTCGCGCCGCAGGTAAGCCACGGCAAAGTGGCGGATGTCGTCAAGGCTGTCAAGGTTGCCGGTAGCGGTGACTTCGTCGCCGTCAGCCGCTTTAACGGTTTTGCGAGCGATGAAGTCATTGGCGATATCAAGGATGTAATCGCCCTTGTAGCCGTCGGCCGGGAATTCGGCGTCGTCGGGGGCGATGCCGCGCGCACGCGCCTGTACGCTGATGGCCAGGTTGTCGATCTGGTTGCCGGCGTCGTTGTAATAGAACTCGCGGGTGACCTCGTAACCCTGTGCAGAGAACAGGCGGCACAATGAGTCGCCCAGTGCAGCCTGGCGCGCATGGCCGACGTGCAGGGGCCCGGTGGGGTTGGCTGACACGAATTCGACCAGAATTTTTTCGTGGTTGGCGGGTTGATTGCCGAAGTGCTCGCCTTCGTCGTGCAACACCTTCAGTACCGCCTGACGTGCGGCCGCCGTGAGACGGAAATTGATGAAGCCCGGGCCGGCAATTTCGGCACTTTCAACCAGTTCAGCGGTTTCGGGTTGTGCCATCAGGGCATCGACAATGTTCTGGGCCAGTTCGCGCGGGTTGCGACGGGCAGGCTTGGCCAGTTGCATGGCGATGTTGGTGGCCATGTCGCCATGGGCAGCAACTTTCGGGCGCTCGAGGGTGACCGTTGGCTGGGTGTCGGGGAGTACGTTGGAAACGGCGCGGCCGATAAGCGCAATTAGCTGGTGTTGTTGCCCGGAAAGCATAGATAAGATGTTTATATTGAATGGAAAAATGCAAGGGTCAATGATAGCGTGAATCGCCCGCTACTGTCGTGCCCAGGGTCTGTTCCAGCCAGTGCGAATAGGCCTGCATGTCAACGGTTCCTACCTCGTTGCCGGGCAGGCGTCGCCAGTCATCGTAGCGACGAATGAACGTCTCGGTAGCTTCGCGGGTGGTGCGTCCCAGGCGTGGTGTGTCGTCCTGGTAGTTGTGCCATAACTGGCCATTGGCCCGGTCAACGCCCCGGTCACCGTTTTGCAGGGCGCGCAGGGTGCTGTTTCGGTCATCATGCAGATACGGTGCGCTGACCACGGCATCGTCGGCGCTGCCCTCACCGAAGGCCACCCCGGCGGCGCGGGCTTGCCACAGCATCCAGTTCAGGCTGATGTCCGACAGGTCACCGCGTTGGCTGCCCTGGCCGTCACTGTCAAAAAACACCCCGCCGCCGATATCGGCATGTGCGCCGACAAAGGCGGCTTCAACGACGTTGCCGGCCTGGGTATCGGCAGCACTGGTCAGGGGAAACAGCCAGCGTCGCTCGTGCAGGGCCACAGCGTGTGCTACCCATTGCCAGCCGGCATCGACGGTCAGGTCGTAGGCACTGTTGCCCGAGCCGTTCAGTCCAAACTGGGCGACGGTATCGAACACCCCCATGAAGCGCAGGTCAACGCAGGCGGTGATAAGCCCGCGTTGCTGGTCATGGTAGGAAAATTGCCCGTTGCTCAGGTATTGGCTGATCTGGTTGCCAAAATGCCGTGCCAGTGCCGCCCCTCGTGAATAGCCAATGATATCGATGGGTACGGCCTGCTTCGGGTCGACCGGTGTGGCGGCCAGCGTATCGAGCAGGGCCTGCCATTGGGCCTCCAGAATGCGCGGGGCTGAATAGGCGGTAATGGCATCCCAGTCTGTGGTGTAGGGGTTGCCCGGCCCGCCTTCGTAAGCAACCGGGCCATCGTGATAGCGCTGGCTCAGCTTCCAGATGTTGGTCCGGGTGCTGGCATCGTTGCGTGTGCCGTCAAAGGCAAACAGCAGCAGACCGGTGGGGTCGATGAAGCGGCGGGGTTGCTGGTTGGCATAGCCCAGGCTTTGGTTGCCGGGTATGGGCCCGAGCGGGTCAGGTTCAAGGAACTGGCCATGCTCGGGGTCGTAGGTGCGCAGCAGGTTGTCATGCCAGCCGGTGGCCGGGTCATGGTACTGCCCAGGGGCGCGCAGGTTGAAGGTGATGCCGCGGGTTTCGGCCTGGCCCCAGGGGGAATAACGGGCCGTCCAGACGGTGTGGCCTTGGGTGTCGGTGATGGCGTGCGGCGCTCCGGTCAGGTCGGCATGGATGAAATGCAGTGTGCCGTCAGGCGAGGTTGTATTGGTGTAATCGATGAGGCCGACGGGGACATGGTGGGCATACAGATAACGGCGTGAAATCGGGTCCGGGCGGCTGTCGGGCCGGGGCGGTGCTGATCCGGCTGACGAGGCTGACGCGGTTGAAGCGCTTGATCCGACTGATGAGGTCGATTCAGCGACAACACGCCGGTCCAGATACCAGTAGTGCGTCTGTTCGTCGGCCGTGCGGCGCCAGATTTGGTGTCCGAAGGCATTGTGGGCGTAGCGTACCAGCGGCGTCTGGTTGTCCCAGACGGCCTTTAGACGCCGGTCTTCCCCATAGTGAAGGCGGCGTGTACCGATCCGGGCGGGCAGGCCCGCCGGGGTGCGTACGATGGCCGGCTGTGTTGGCAGCGCTGCGCCGTCCTCATCGTGGGCAAACCAGCGGGTTCGGGTGGTCAGCCCCGGCCCGTGTGTCGTGGCGCCGATCAGCCGGGATTGCCGGTTGTAAGCGTAGCGATGTTCATCAAACCCGGCCGTGGAGCTGAACCATTGTTCGGCGATGACACGGCCCTGTGCGTCAAACTGGTAACGCTGGGCGTGTATGCCAAGTGTGCCTGCTGTGGCAGGTGTGCCGTGCGTTGACCCTTTGTCCAGACT
>JAAYID010000172.1 GCA_012744285.1 Alcaligenaceae bacterium | reverse complement strand
GGTTTGAGGCCAGCGACAAACGTCTGGATATTTTGCGACGGGTGGGCGAGGCTGGCTCCATCTCAAAAGCGGCACGCTCAGCTGGCGTGAGTTACAAAGCGGCCTGGCAGGCGATAGAAACATTGACGAATCTGGCAGGTACGCCATTGATCAATACGGCCGTTGGCGGAAGTGGTGGAGGAGGGGCAGTCTTGACTTCTGCCGGTCAGAAACTGCTGGTTGTGGCCGCTGCATTCGCGCAGGCACGGCAGCAATTACTGGCACAATTGGCCGAATTAACCGATACCGAGGTTGCTGGTGTGACATCGGCGGCGGTTGCCGCAGGGTTACGCACCAGCATGCGAAATCAGTTTCCCTGCGTTGTCGATGGCCTGGCCATCGAGGATGGGCAAGTTACTGTGACCCTGATGCTGTCAGATACAACCCTTTTTTGTGCGCGAGTTACGCAAGAAAGTGCAGAGTTGTTGGGTTTGTGTCCTGGGATGCCGGTACTTGCCTTGTTCAAGGCCACGGCGGTCAGTGTAGGCCCTTCCCCTGCGGCGGTTCTGGCGCAACAGCCGGGCATCAATCTGTTCTATGGTGAGGTTCGTCGAAGCGCTCAGGGCATTGACACGGAAGTCGGCCTGATGCTGCCTGCCGGGATTCATCTGACAGGATTTGCTGCAGAACAGACCGTTCTTAGCCCTGGCGATGCAGCGGTAGCATGGGTCAGTCCGGCAGCAGTCGTGATTGCGGTGACGGAGCGTGCTCTTGCGCTAATATGACGGCAATTTCCCTGCTCAATTTCTTCGTGCTCTGAATACAGATCATCTGACGGCGCACTGACCTCCATGCAAACACTGAAACTGTCTGACCTTATTGCCCTGGGCTTTATGACCTTCGCCCTTTTTCTGGGGGCGGGCAATATCATTTTTCCTCCCCTGGTCGGGCTCTTGGCGGGCGACGATATGGGGATGGCCTCGGTCGGTTTTCTGTTGACGGGCGTTGGTTTGCCCCTCGTCACCATTGTTGCGTTGGCCAGGGTTGGCGGTGGGCTTGATGAGCTGACTGTTCCCATCGGGAGAGTGGCCGGGGTGTTGTTTGCGGTTCTGGTTTATCTGGCGATCGGCCCACTGTTTGCCGCACCGCGTACGGCGGTGGTGTCGTTCGAGATTGGCCTGGCGCCATTCGTGGGTGACAGCCCTGTACCGTTGCTGGTGTATTCGCTCGTGTATTTTTCGTTGGTGCTCTGGATCACCCTGAATCCGACGCGCCTTATTGATAATGTCGGGAAAGTCATCACGCCGGTTCTGATTGTCGCGCTGCTGGTTCTGGGAGGCGCAGCCGTTATCGTCCCCGCCGGCGAAATCGCCGGTGGCAGTCCGGCCTACCGTGACGCACCCCTGGTACAGGGGTTTCTTCAGGGCTACCAGACAATGGACGCGCTGGCGGCGCTGGTGTTCGGCATTGTTGTGGTCAATGCCATTCGTAGTCGCGGCATCCACGACCGGTCTTTACAGGCGCGTTACGCGATCATTGCAGCGATTATTGCCGCAGCGGGTTTGGCGCTGGTCTATCTGTCATTGATTTATCTTGGCGCCAGCAGCGGCGAAGCGCTGCACCCGGGTGCCGAAACAGGTGTTCCCTTGTTGTCAGGCTTTGCCCGTTATGCTTTTGGCGCAGCCGGTATCTGGGTACTCGCGGTTGTCATTGTGCTGGCCTGCCTGACGACCGCTGTGGGTTTACTGGCCGCGTGCAGCCAGTATTTCAGTGTATTGCTCAAGGTTTCTTACGCGCAGGTAGTGGTGGTGTTTTGCCTGTTCAGCGCTGTTGTGGCCAATCTGGGTTTGACCCAACTGATCAATGTGTCGGTACCTGTGCTGGTTGCCATGTATCCCGTTGCCATTGTGCTGGTCCTGCTCAGTTTGCTGTCTGACTGGTGGATCCGGCCTTCGCGTGTATTTGTTCCTGCCATGACGATGGCTGCCCTGTTTGGTATGCTTGAAAGTCTCAAAATGGTTGAGCTGGCGGGCTGGGCCCCCTCGTGGTTAGGGGCATTACCGGGAGCTTCGGCCGGTTTGGGCTGGGTTGTGCCGGTACTTATAGGTACAGGTGCAGGTATTTTGGCTGATCGATTCTTTTCCATTAGTAAGCGCTGGTAACTCTATCGTACAGACCGCTGAATGTTTAGGATTCAACTTTCTAGGTATTTTCCATAACATCGCCCGGGTTGGGCTTTTCTGTACAGGTTCGTTTGCTAATATTTGACCCGACTTTGTCTTTTATCAAGACATTCCAGGTTTTTGTTTCGGGGAAAAATATGCAGTACGGCGTTTCAGCAGCAGGCCCATCGGGCCAGTCGGGCGTGGCAGTCAGCCGGCCACGGTCAGGTCCGGTGGTGGCCGCCGAGTACGTACTCCGACCCGATGAAACCATCATTTCCAAAACCGATCTGCGCGGCAATGTGACGTATGCCAACGATAATTTCGTGCGCATCAGCGGTTACAGCCGTGATGAGCTTGTGGGGTCTCCTCAAAGCATCGAGCGTCACCCCTACATGCCCAGACAAGTCTTTGAGGATTTATGGGCAACCCTGAAAGAGGGCAAAGCCTGGGGTGGCATGATCAAGAACCGTTGCCGTAACGGCGATGAATATTGGGTCCTGGCCTTTGTCGCCCCGATTGTCAAAAATGGTCAAACCACGGGCTACACATCAATACGTGTCAAGCCTCCCGAGGCTGCGTTGCGGGCCACACAGGCCTTGTATGATCGCCTGAACGCAGGGGATACTTCGGTGGTGCTGCGCAACGGTGTGCCAACGCCGACATCCTTTGGGGCCCGTGTCAAACGCTTCTTCAATTTCTCATTGAAGGCCAAGTTCAATTTGCTGGCGTTGCTGGTTACCGCTGTGCTGGGCAATGGTGTTGTCGAGGTACTGCTCAATGGCAATCCGGCCGAGGTGCTGTTTATCTTGCCTGGCTGGGCCTTGATCATGCTTGGGCTGTATGCCTTGCGTCGTTCTGTCGTTACACCGCTTAAAGAAGCGACCGAGTTTCTGGGCTCTTTGAGCAGCGGCAATTTGTATGACCGCATTCCGGCGCGGGGTGATGATGAGTTGGGCCAGGTCAGCCAGTGGTTGCGGATTTTGCAGGTCAATATCAAGCTGCTGGTGGGCCAGATTCAGGAATCCACCCGTCAGGTCAACGAAAGCTCGTCAAGCATTGCCCAGGGCAATACCGAACTGGCGGCCCGTACGGAAGCGCAGTCGGCCAGTCTTCAGCAAACGGCTGCGGCCATGGATGAAATCACGTCCACCGTCGTCAGCAATGCCGATAATGCCGCGTCTGCCAGCGATCTGGTGCACCGAACGTCTGAGGTGGCGCGTGATGGTCGTGCTGCGGTCAGTCAGGTGACGGCGGTCATGGACGATATTTATGAAGGGTCCCGCAAAATCACCGACATTATTGCGGTGATCGACAGCATCGCCTTTCAGACCAATATTCTTGCCTTGAATGCTGCAGTAGAGGCGGCACGCGCGGGCGAGCAAGGCCGTGGCTTTGCCGTCGTGGCGGGTGAAGTCCGTGCATTGGCTCAGCGCAGTGCAACCGCAGCAAAAGAGATCAAGGAGTTGATCGTCACGTCCTCCGGCAATGTTGAAAAAGCTCATGGTTCAGTGCGTGATGCTGAACGCACCATGAGCGATATCCTGGACTCGGCCGACAAGGCGGCCCAGCTGATGACGGACATTGCCAACGCCAGTCGTGAGCAGAGCGTGGGTGTTTCCCAGGTCAGTACGGCGATTGCCCATCTTGATGAATTGAACTCCCAGAACGAGGCCCAGGTTGATGTTGTGGCGGATACGTCTCAGGGCATGTTGCGTCAGGCTCAGGTCCTGGCAGACCTGGTCAGTGAATTCAAGGTGGTTGCGCCAACCCGCTAAGACCATGAAAGTGAAAGGCCCCGTTTGGGGCCTTTCCAGGATTTAAAGGGTGGCCGCAACATTGACGTAAAGCGGTATGCCCAGAATGAGGTTGAACGGAAACGTGACGCCCAGTGACATGCCAAAGTACAGCGAAGGGTTTGCTTCAGGCAGGGCGTAGCGCAAAACGGCAGGTACGGCAATGTACGAGGCGCTTGCGGCCAGCACCATCAACAAGGCCGTGTTGCCGACGCTGATACCGATCAGCCTCGCCAGCAGAAGTGCCAGTGTGGCATTCGTGCTGAACTGTGCCGAACGCGAAGCGTGCTGACTGCGCAGGCTGTTGGCGAAGACGACGGCCATGATGATGGCGGGCGATTCCATCAGTGCCATGGCGGCCGCCATGTGCCCCCCGTATGCGATGCCCTGATGGTCAAGAAATGGGCTGCGTTCGAGCAGCAAATCGACGCATTTAAAGGGCTGACCCGAGGGCGCTTGCGTCTGGCCGTGGTCAGCACCGCCAAGTATTTTGTTCCTGATCTGCTCGGGCAGTTTTGTGCCCAATATCCTGACGCCGATATTTCACTTGAGGTGCTCAATCGTGACGGTGTGCTTGAGCGGTTGATGGATAACCGCGATGATCTTTACATCATGTCGCAGCCACCCGATCAGTTGCCGTTGATCCGACATGAGTTCTTGCCCAACCGTCTGGTGCTTATCGCGCCACGCAGTCACCGTCTTGCCGGACAGCCTCGTCTTGAGGTGAAGATGCTGGGCGACGAGCGTTTCATCGCGCGCGAACGAGGTTCCGGCACCCGTATGGCGAGCGATGCCTGGTTCGCCAGCAAGGGTTTTCATCCCCTCATACGGCTTGAGCTCGGCAGCAACGAAGCGGTCAAGCGTTCGGTGGCAGCCGGTATGGGTTTGGCCGTGGTGTCCGAGCATGCACTCAGCCAGCATCATCCGCTGGAAGACGTGGTTGTGCTTGACGTCGATGGGTTTCCGATCAAGTCCAGCTGGTGGACGCTTTACCCCGCAGGCAAACGGTTATCCCCCCTGGCGTCTGTCTTTCTGGAGCATATCGATGCAATGGCCCAGCGCTGGTACAAGAACAGGCCGTAAAGGTTGCCGACGGTTTGCTCCTGGTTTCCGATATGATCTGGGCCATATGTTTTTTTGGAGCGGATCATGACATCTTCTGCATCGCAGGTCGTTGCCGTGATTGGTGGCGGGCCGGCCGGGCTGATGGCCGCCGAGGTAATGGCGAAGGCAGGTGTCCGTGTCAGTGTGTACGACGCCAAACCATCGCTAGGTCGCAAATTTTTGCGTGCCGGCGTTGGCGGGTTGAACATTACCTACGATGAACCCTTCGATCGTTTTTGCTCCCGTTACGGTGATCGCCAGTCGTTCCTGAGGCCTCTGTTGATGCAGTTTGGCCCTGCCCAGGTGCGTGATTGGGCATTGGGCCTGGGTGTCGAAACCTTCGTTGGCTCATCGGGCAAGGTATTTCCGGTGGGCATGAAAGCGGCGCCGTTGCTTCGGGCCTGGGTTGCGCGGCTGCAAGCGCTGGGGGTGCAGTTTCATCCGCGTCATCGCTGGCTGGGTTGGGCCGATAACCATGCCTTGCAGTTCGATTCTCCCGATGGCTTGAAATCCGTCACGGCGGATGCCACTGTTCTGGCGGCAGGCGGGGGCAGTTGGCCGAAACTGGGCTCGGATGCCGCCTGGGTGCCGCTGCTGCAGGCCAGAGGTGTAGCCGTCGTGCCGTTGCAAAGCGCCAACAGCGGCTTTGATGTGCGCTGGAGCGATTATTTACGTGAAAAATATGCCGGTTCCCAGCTTAAATCGATTGCCCTGACCTTTACCGATACACATCACCTGACCGAAACGCGGCGCGGTGAAATGGTGATCACCCGGAATGGCGTTGAAGGCAGTCTGGTGTATGCGTTTTCGCAGCGTCTGCGCGAAATGGTGGGTCAAAAAGGCTGTGCAACGTTTTATCTTGATCTGATGCCAGACCGCAGCGAGCCGTCCGTGGTTGCTGAATTGACCCGTCCCCGCGGGGCGAGGTCATTTTCAAGCCACTTGCAAAGCCGTTTGGGGCTGGGTGGTGTCAAGGTGGCCCTGCTGCACGAGGTGCTTGAAAAAGCTGAATTGGTCGATCCCCTGCGTGTGGCACGTGTCATCAAGGCCTTGCCGGTCACGGTTCATGAGCCTCGTCCAGTGGCCGAGGCCATCAGTACCGCAGGTGGTGTTGCACTGGATGAGTTAACGGCAGGTCTGATGCTGCGCAAGTTGCCGGGCGTGTTTGTGGCCGGGGAAATGCTCGATTGGGAGGCTCCTACGGGTGGGTATTTGCTGACAGCGTGTCTGGCGTTGGGC
>JAAYID010000171.1 GCA_012744285.1 Alcaligenaceae bacterium | reverse complement strand
GCCAGGAACCACAATAACCGGCACCCCCTTGATGTGCGACTGTCCCGCATCACTGTCGCAGGCCGTGACAATGGCGGCCGCCCCTGCATCTATGGCTTGTTCAATGAACTGACGGCCATCAGTTGCCGACCCGGACAAGGCAAAAAAAACATCGCCGCCACCCACCTGCCGCGAATCAAGACATAAATGGGCATCACGCTTGACCAGTGACACCAACGTTGAAATCAGGCCATCACGCGTCATCGGGCGGCTCCTTCTTTGGGGCCTACCGCTACCACGGAAGCGACCGGCGCATCGGGGACCACCCCGATACGGCGCAGGCTGCTGGCCACTACATTTGCAAAAACCGGGGCGGCAACACGCCCCCCATAATAGACACCGGACTGCGGCTCATCGATGCTGACGGCCACCACAATGCGGGGATTGGAAACCGGAGCAAACCCGACGAACGAACTACGGTAACGTTTTGTACTGTATTTCCCATCGACAATCTTGCGGGCCGTACCGCTTTTACCGGCCACCCGATAACCCTGGACCTGGGCCAGCTTGGCACCATCCGGACCGGCCGCCGCTTCCAGCATCCCCCGAATCGTCGTCGCGGTTCCTGGTGTAAATACAGGCACACTGGTCGGCTGCTTGCCCTGGCGACGTAAAAGAGTCAACGACACCATGTCGCCATTGCGCGCAAAGGCCGTGTAGGCATGCGCAATTTGCAACAACGAGGTTGACAGGCCATAGCCATACGACATGGTGGCGCGCTCAATTGGGCGCCAGCGTTCCCAGGGACGCAGACGACCCGACGCAACACCCGGGAAATTCGCTTCCGGCGCCCGCCCGAAGCCCAGTTCGGTAAACTTGGTCCACATTTCCTGTGACGTCAGTCGCTCGGAAATCATGGTCATGCCAATATTGCTGGAGCGGCGCAAGATGCCGGCCGCATCGACAACGCCGTTACGCGAGACGTCGGATATGGTTGCCCCGTGATACTGATATTTGCCATTGCCGGTATCAAACTTCGTATCGGTTCGAATGCGTCCAAGATCAAGCGCCAGACCCACGGTAAATGGCTTCATGATTGAACCGGGTTCGAACGTGTCGACAATCGCACGGTTGCGCAACTCATTACCCGAACGGCTGGCACGGTCATTGGGGTTATAGGCCGGCAGATTGGCCAACGCCAGAATTTCGCCGGTTTGCGAATCAATGACGACCCCTGCCGCCCCGGTCGCCTTATGCTCGACCATTGCGGCCTTCAAGGCGGCATACAGGTCGAACTGCACGCCGACATCCAGGGACAGGTACAGGTCTTTCCCGTGTATCGGTGGCACTGCAGCCTGAACATCTTCGACAATCCGTCCGAGACGATCGCGAATGACGCGTCGGCTACCGGGCTGGCCCGACAGAAAATCGTTATAAGCCAGCTCGATACCCTCAATGCCCCGGTCTTCAATGTTGGTGAAACCGAGCACATGCGCTGTCATGTCACCCTCAGGATAAAACCGGCGAACCTCATCCTGCTGGTGAATACCGGGAATCCGCAGCTGGCGAATTTCTTCGGCGATATCTGGATCAACCTGACGTTTGATATATACAAAGGTTTTGTCAACGTTGGCCAGACGTGTCTCAATATCGGCGACCGTCATCTCAAGCAACTGCGCCAGCCGGGCAATCTGTTCCGGCCTGGCACCCCGGGCGTCTTCGGGAACCGTCCAGATGGCTTTCACGGGAACGCTGGAGGCCAGCACCACCTTACCGGTGCGATCAAACACCTTGCCTCGCATCGCCGGCAGCACCAGCGTTTTCTCGTAGCGCCGTTCACCTTGACGCTGCAGAAAATCATTCGACAGCCCTTGCAGGTAAAGCGCCTTGGCAATCAGCATGACAAACCCCACCATCATCAGGATAAGGACCAGTCGTGAACGCCACATGGGCATTTGAACGCTGAGGACAGGACTGTCATAAAAACGAAAACGCTTCACGGTCGCCCCTTTACGGATGCCATGACACCGGAAACCACACGGTTGTCCTTGAGATAGACCGTACTGTCCGGACGAGGCACAACCATTTGCAAATCACGCCGGGCGAACTCATCGACCCGTGCATTGCGGGCAAGCTCGGCTCGTTCAAGCTGCAACCGCCGCCATTCAACGTCGAGTTCTTGGGTTTTGGCAGCGGCACGTTCAGACGCAATGAACAATTGGCGCGCCTGATACCGCGCTGTCACCAGCGAGATCGCCGAAAGCATCAACACTACAGCCAGAACAAGCGAAAGCCGGTTCATGCCCGCCTCCGCTTTTGACCACCCGCCACCGGCGGCTCGAATGAAAGACGCAGACCCTTGACAAACGATGCAGCCCCTGCGGGTGGCAAGGACGTTGACGTGCGTTCCGCCACACGCAACACTGCCGAGCGCGCGCGTGGATTCCCCTGAACCTCAGCCTCATCGGGCAGAACCCGGCCCAATGGTCGCAACAAGGGTTGAGGCATGTCTTTTTCTGGTATCGGTAACCGCGCAGTGGCTTCAGGCGGACGCGAGGCAGCCATAAAGCACTGCTTTACCATACGGTCTTCAAGGGAGTGGAAACTGATCACCGCCACCCTCCCCCCGGGAGCCAGCAGCGTTAAAACTGCCTCGAGGGCGAGCGCGAGCTCTTCGAGCTCTTGATTGATGTAAATCCGTATAGCCTGAAAGGTGCGAGTGGCCGGATGTTGACCCTTTTCGCGCGTGCGGACGACACTGGCGACGAGCTCGGCGAGTTCGAGCGTTGTGCACAGCGGCCTGGATTCGCGGCGAGCAACAACCGCCTT
>JAAYID010000170.1 GCA_012744285.1 Alcaligenaceae bacterium | reverse complement strand
GTCATATGCTCAAGAAAAGCCAACGCCACTGGCCCGTCGTGCCGGGCCGTGACCTCTTTCAAAATAGCTTCAAACGGCGCACGCCAGGTGGCATCGCGCGAGCCGTGGGCAAACAGCACAATGGCTGTAGACATCGCGTCGTCTCCTTCAAGCCAGCAGGGCCATCGCCGGTAAACCGGCAGTGGTCTCGGCCGCATCAGACGCAAGAACCGATACCCCGGATGCCCGCAACACCGGGGCAAAGGCCTCACCCATCAGCAACAGCACCGGCCCCCCAAGGGCAGGCAAACCCGTCTGCGCCAACTGACCCAATGTCATGGCGCACTGCATGCCCTGCAAACTGGCGTTTTCTACCGCGCATACCGGCGTTGACGGCGGCTTTCCAGCCGCCAGCAAACGCTGGGCAATCAGGGCGGCTTGCCCGCCCCCCATATAAATTGCCACTGTTTGTGCCGCGAGACTGACTGGCAGCCATTCAGAATCATCCGGGTCATCGTGCGGGTTGACGCGCGGCGTCACAAACGCAAGGCTGCGGGATACCCCGCGCAGCGTAAGGCTGGTTTGAAGCTGTGCTGCGGCCGCACACGCTGCCGTCACCCCGGGCACAATGTCAACCTCGATACCGGCGGCACGGCACGCCTCAAGTTCTTCGGCCAGGCGACCAAAAACCGCCGGGTCACCCCCTTTCAGGCGCACGACCTTGAGGCCTTGCCGGGCATAATTGACCAGCATGCGGCAAATCAAGGCCTGGGGGATACTGGCCTGATTCGCCCGTTTACCCACAGCAACCCACTGTGCCCCGGGCGCAAGTTCAAACATGCCGGGTGCGTCCATCAGGGCGTCATACAAGATCACGTCGGCTTCGGCAATGATGCGCCACGCCTTGCGTGTCAACAACTCAGGGTCGCCCGGCCCCGCGCCAATCAGTGCAACCCGGCTCATGCCTGCCCCCCTGTAACGCGTGGCGGCTTTGCCGTTTCGGTGCGAATCTGGTCAGCGGCCGCCGCAAATGTTTCCTTGCCCAGTCGCGCCACCGCATCGCGGAAGGTCTCAGCGGGCAGGCGACTTTCAAGATAAGTATCCAGGACCTGCTCAACCGCATCGGCAATCTCGTTTTCAGAGAATGCCCGCCCCACAATCGTGCCCAGTGCAGCAGGGGCACCGTGGCCGGAATGGCCCCCCAACAACAACTGATAAAACGCAGCACCATCTTTATCGACACCCAGAATGCCGATATGACCCACGTGATGATGGCCGCAACTGTTCATGCACCCTGAAATCCGGAAATCCAGCGGACCAATCGTTTCCTGGGCGTCCAGGCTTTCATAACGCCGCGCGATTTCCTCGGCAATCGGCAGCGACCGCGCATTGGCCAGGGCGCAATAGTCTCCCCCGGGGCACGCCACCATATCGCCGATCAACCCTCCAACGGGGCGCGCCAACGATAATCGGCCCAGTGCCCTGAAGATCTCGGGCAAATCGCTTTCACGCACGGCAGGAAACAGAATGTCCTGGGTGTGGCTGACCCGGACGAAGCCCTGGCTGAACGTATCCGATACCGCCGCCAACGCTTCCATTTCTTCGCTGGTGAAGTCGCCGGGTGCGCGGCCAGCCCCCTTCAAGGGCACCAATACGGCGGCATAACCGGGTTGACGATGCGGCAAAACATTGCGTTCGCGCCAGCGTTCAAAAGCGCGCCGCTCGGCCCCATCGAACGGCACGCGATCCAGCGGCTGGCCTTGCGACCAGTCAGGCTCGACAAATGACGCCTGAATGCGCGCCAGATCTTCCTGTGACAGTTTTTGGGGGCCGTCTTTGAGGGCCGCCCATTCGGCCTCGACCATGTCGCGAAACGCATCAATACCCAGCGTGCGCACCATGATCTTGATCCGGGCTTTGGTCAGGTTGTCCCGACGCCCCAGTTCGTTGTAGACGCGCATCACGGCATGGGTGTACGTCAGCAGATCAAACCACTCAAGCCGCTCGCGCACCACTGGCCCCAGAATCGGTGTGCGCCCGAGCCCGCCGCCCACCCGTACCCGAAAGGCCACCACGGGCTCGACAGCCACCACCTCGAACGCCAGATCATGAATCTGCACCAGGGCACGGTCTTCGGGTGTGCCCGTCAGGGTCACCTTGAACTTGCGAGGCAGAAACGTGAACTCGGGATGAAAGGTGCTCCACTGCCGCAAGAGTTCAGCGTAGGGCCGGGGGTCAAGCAGTTCTTCAGGCGCAATGCCCGCCCTGACATCACTGGTGATGTTACGCAGGCAGTTTCCACTGGACTGCACGCCATGCAGGCCGACCTGGGCCAGGTCATGCAATGCCTTAGGGGTGTCATCAACCGAAATCCAGTTCAACTGGAAGTTCTGGCGGGTCGTCAGGTGGCCATAGCCACGATCGTACTGACGCGCCACCTGCCCCAGGGTGCGCAGCTGGCGGCTGTTCAACATGCCGTACGCGATGGCAATACGCAACATGGGCGCCTTGCGCTGAATGTACAGCCCGTTCTGCAAACGCAAGGGGCGCAACTGGTCATCGCTCAGGAAGCCTGCCTTGTTGCGGCTGATTTGCCGGGAAAGCTGCTCGGCCCGCTCGGTAAGACGGGCCACATCAAATTCGCTGGGTTGGTACATGGTCGGCAAAAGATAAGTATCGGCCATGCATCTTATGACCCAGTTATGACGCCCGTCCAACATCAGTTCTTAATTAAGACATACCTTTTTGTCATTAAGCCGCCTGATCGAACGTATTCATGCGGTAACCCAGGCCTCGCACAGTCTCGATCGCGCCGGGAGGCAGTTTTTTACGCAAACGGCCAATGAATACGTCGATGGTATTGGAATCACGGTCGAAGTCTTGCGCATAAATGTGTTCGGTCAGGTCGGTGCGCGACACCACCTGACCGGCATGCTGCATCAGGGTAGCCAGCACACGGTACTCGTGTCCGGTCAGCGTCAGGGCCTGCCCGTCGACCGTAACGCGGGCTGCACGGGTATCCAGCACTACCGGGCCACACACCCATTGGGCACTGGCATGGGTACTGTTGCGGCGAATCAAGGCACGCAACCGGGCCAGCAGCTCTTCCATGTGAAACGGCTTGGTCAGGTAATCGTCGGCGCCCGCATCAATGCCACTGACTTTTTCATCCCAGTTGCCGCGCGCGGTCAGAATCAGCACCGGCATGGTGCGCTGCGCCGCCCGCCATTTACGCAGCACAGTCAAACCATCCATGACCGGCAAACCCAGATCAAGCACCACCACATCGTAGGGTTCGACCTCACCCTTGTAGTGCGCATCGGCACCATCGTGAGCCCTATCCACCACATAACCGGCCTGTTCCAGCGCCTGCTGTAACTGCTCTGCCAATGCCAATTCGTCTTCAACAACCAGCACCCGCATTATTTTTTCTCCTTGAACTGCACTCCGCGCCCCTTCAGACCGATGACCTCGCCGGTGCTGGCGTCAACCTTGAGCTTGATGATATTGCCGGCCGGCTGCAACAGCTTGATCTCGTACTCGTAAACGCCGTCATCTTCCTCAAACTCGATTTCAACGGGTTCGCCGGGATAATCGGCCATGACTTTGTCAAGAACATCGCGCAACGACAAGACTTTCCCCGCCAGCAGGGCCTGACGCGCCCGGTCGTGATCATCGTCATCGGCAAATACCGTAGCCGGCAGCAGTGCCCCAACCGACACGACCAGGGCCATGGCGGCGACAGCCACCGGCAACAAACGATTGAGTGAGAACGGTATTTTCATGGGATCCCCTTGCAGGCCGACAGACCCGACGACCCCTTCTTTTACACCGGACTTTATGAATGTCACATGAACGATGGCTTCACGTTCAGTTCATGATCAAAATCGCACAATGACGACATGCATCAGGAATTGCCCCGATGCCCCACCTTTTCAGGAGATCATCATGAACACACGTATCCGCCAATCGGCTGCCATTATCGCCCTGAGCAGTGCTGCCCTGATGGCCGCCACACTGCCTGCACACGCCCAGAGTGCCGCCGCCAACGCACCGGCCGCACAACAAACCACCACCCAGGCCCAGGGCGACTGGCTGAACCTGCGCCAGATCTACGACAAGCTTGAGGCGGCAGGCTACACCGACATTCGTGAAATCGATCGCGAGCGCGGTGGCTATGAAGCCAAGGCCCGCGACGGCGAAGGGCGCAAAGTCAAACTGTACATCGATCCGCGTAGTGGCGAAGTGCTCAATCGCAAGACCCGCGACAACGACTGACTGATCGGTTAATCTGCCGCCTTGACCCCCTGTAGCGCCCCCATCCCGGGGGCGCCGGAGCCTCAAAATGTCACCACGCCGCCTGCTTGCCCTGTTTGTTGTCACCCTGACCGCCGCCTGGGGTTGGGATGCCCTTGTGTTAAACCCCATGACCGGAGAATGGCCCTGGCTGATCCGTCAGCACGGGCTCTACCTGACCGGCATCTGGTCGATCGGGCTGATGTCGCTGGCCATGGTGTTATCGGTACGTCCGGCCTGGCTGGAAACGCCCCTGAACGGCATGGACAAAATCTACAGTGCGCACAAATGGGCGGGCATCCTGGGTATTTCAGCCGGCATTGCCCACTGGTTGGTCAAACAAGCAGGCAGCCCCCTGAAAAGCCTGGTCGGCACAGCCGGCAGACCCGCAAAAATGCCACTGTTTGAATTCATGTCGCCCGTTCATGGCTTAGCCAAAGATGTCGGCGAATGGGTGCTGTATGCACTGATCTTCATGCTGGTCATCAGTTTGTGGAAACGGTTTCCGTACCGCCCCTGGCGACTGCTGCACAAAGCCATGCCGGCACTCTACCTGCTGCTGGTGTTCCATAGCTTCGCGTTGATGCCCACAAGTTACTGGTCCGGGCTGTTGGGCGGGCTGACTGCTCTTTTGTTGCTGGCCGGCAGCGTGGCATCGGTCATTTCAATCAAACAGAAAATTGGCCAGCGCCACCGACATGAAGGCCGCATTGTCAGTGTCAAACAACATAGCAACAGCATCCTTGAAGTGAACTGTGATGCCGGAGCCAACTGGCCTGGTCACGAACCGGGTCAATTTGCGTTCGTCACTTTCGACGCGCGGGAAGGGGCTCACCCGTTCACCATCGCATCGGCACCCGTTGCCGGCTCAAACCAGATCACCTTCCAGATCAAGGCACTGGGGGACTACACCCGCGCCCTTCCACACATGATTCAGCCCGGACAAGACGTGTGCATTGAAGGCCCTTACGGGCGTCTTGACCACCATCTGGCCCGGAATGATGCCGCTCAGATCTGGGTCGGCGGCGGGATTGGCATCACACCGTTTCTGGCGTGGCTTGAAGACTTCAGCCAGATCCCGCACAAAACCGCCATTGATTTCCACTATTGCGTTCGTGATGCAAAAACAGACCCCTTCGTGGCCCGCATTGAACGCCTGTGCCATGACTTGCCTAGTGTCACCCTGCACGTGCATGACGCTTCGCAACAAAATTACCTGCGTGTTGAAGATCTGGTCGAAAATCGCCCCGTCGGGCAAAAACTGGATGTCTGGTATTGTGGACCGGCCGGTTTGGCCACCACGCTACGCAAGCGCCTGAAAGGTCTGGGTCAGTATGATGCCAGGTTTCATCAGGAAGCCTTTGAAATGCGTTAACCCGCTGAAAACTCAAGAGACACTACGGTGCCCGGGTCAGATGCCTGGGCCAGTGTCAACCGCCACCCCAGACGTTCAGCCATCAAGGTAACCAGATACAGACCCAACCCGCTGACCGGGCCCGGCGCATCCGCGAGCTGACGGATGCCCTCAAGCACTTGCCGACCGTCTGGCGACAAGCCAGGGCCCTCGTCACGAATCTGGACCCCCCGGGCATCGAGCGTCACGAAAACCCGCCGGGCTGTATGCTGCAAGGCATTTTGCAGCAGATTGCGCAACAGCATTCGAACCATCACCGGATCAGCCTGAACCTGCCCCGGATCGGACACATCGACAGCGACACGAGCCCGGACAGGAAAATCAGCGTCCAGATCATCCAGCACCCTGGCCAGCTCGGTGGCCACCACAACAGGCTCGGCAAGACGGGCGTCCTGGCTTTGCTTGCGCGATAACGCCAGCAAGACGTTGACGTTGCTATGCATCTCGGTTGTCGCCCGGCGTACCCGGGCCAGAGTGGCCTGATCGGCCGACGTCAGGCTGCCGCGTTGCTCAAGCACATCCAGCGCCCCGGAAATCACCGCGATCGGGGTGCGCAATTCGTGGCTGGCAAGACTCAGCAATGACTTTTCACGGCGCACATACGATTCAAGCTCGGCCACAAACGTGTTGAAGGCACCGGCAATCGTGGCCAGCTCTGCATCGCGCCAGTCGGTGGGAAGCCCCGGCATGCGGGCTCCGACCTGCACATGCTGGATCTGGTCAGCCAGACGACGCAGTGGGCGCGTCACACCGCGTGCGGCCATAATGGCCAGCACGACGGCCAACAGAACGATGATCGCGCCAACGACCCACAAAGCGATCAAAAACAATCGTTCACGGGCCTCAAAGTGCGAAATATCACGCGCCAGATACAGCTCGCCTTGTGGCAGAACGGAAATATCAACCAGATACGTATGCGTACCAAGTTTTATCTCTGCCGAAAAGGGTTTGGGCAAGCCTTGAAACACCTCGGGCAAAACGTCAAGGGCCTGAACGGCCGCGGATGGCCCCACGGTGGGTCGCCAGACCAGCGTCTGACGCAACCCTTCCTGGCGATACGGCTGCGTCAAATCGTGCTTCTGCGCAATGAAGTAATCACGCTCTT
>JAAYID010000169.1 GCA_012744285.1 Alcaligenaceae bacterium | reverse complement strand
CTTTGTTTATTGCATTTAACAGTAAACCGTTCTTCAAGGGCGGATTCATTAAAGGTTAAGTAATAGTACTTATTCGTTACGTCAACGCCCCAATTGCTGCTTGTGGCTCTTTGCGCGGAACATAGCTGCCTGTATTGCAGTTATTTTTCAACAGGTGAGGAGCGCCATGAGCGAGATAGCACAAAAAACAGATGATCACGCGCTAGATTCAGTACCTGATTCAGAGCGGCAAGGCTGGATCAAGTTGACATGGGGAACTACCGGGATCGTCACAACGCTGGTGCAATTGTTTGTGGGGGCCTTGGCCACCTTTGTCGCAGGGTTCTGGATCGGGGTTATTTCCGGGATCGGTGTAGCGATTATTGGTGGGTTGCTTGGGTGGGCTGTTGGTAATGTGGCCTACCGAACAGGGTTGTCGAGCTCGGTACTGGCCCGTTTTCATGGTTTTGGCAAGAAAGGGTCGATCATCGTCGCGCTGGTTTTCGGGTTCATGATCATCGGCTTCATCGCACTTGAAAATGTGTTGCTGTACAAGGGCTTCCTGTTCTGGTCTGACCAAGCGGACTCTCTGGGGCTGCGTGTCAGTTTTTATGCGGTTCTGACCGTTGCCTGGATTGTCCTGACGGCCTATGGTTTCCGGCAGGTTACGGCGTTTGCGTCAGTGACGCTGGTTGCCTTTATTGCCGTGCTGGTTTACCTGATGGTCGAGATCATTCAAGGTTCTGGGCAATCCTGGGTTGATGTGTTCAGCTTTGGTGCACAATTGCCGCCTGAAGCGTTGGCTGCTCTCGGTGCCGAGACTGTTGTTGGCAAGTACGTGTTCTGTTTCAATATCATGATTGGCGCTGCAGGTGCACTGGCCCTGATTGATGCAGACTTGGGCCGTTATTCCAGGAGCAGCAAGGATATCGGTATTGCGGCAGGGCTGGGAAACCTGTTCATGAATGTCATCATGCTGGTGATCGGTGCGGCAGTGATGTATGCCGGAACCAGTCATTTGGTTGACTATTACGTTGCCCAAGGGATGAGTCAGGCCGAAGCCCAGAGCAGTGTCCTGAGTTCTCCCCACAGCGTGGCGGCCGCGTTCATCATCTTCGGTGGTACGGTGGGTGCGATTCTGCTGTTCCTGGCGCAGGGCAAGGCCCAGGTATTGAACACGTATAGCGCGTCGCTTTCGCTAACCAATATTGCAGATGTGATTTTTGGCTGGCGCCCCGGGCGTGTCATTTTCGTGGTCTTGGCAAATTTGCTGGCGTGTCTCATGATTTACTTTTCCATTCTCGAATGGTTCAGTGGTTTCATCACGACGCTGGGTGTCCTGACGACCTGCATTGCCGCCATCATTATCTGTGACTACTACATTGTTTCAGGCTGGCGGCGAGAAAAAGGTGTCCGTACCGACGTACATTGGCCTGGCATTCTGACTGTTATTGTTTCCTATGTATGTGCCCGTCATGTATTTCAGGGGATCATGCCTGTCGAGTTCGTGACATCTGTCATCGCGACTTTGGTTGTTTATCCTCTGTTTTCACGGGTATTGGGCGGCAGGGTTGTTCCCGCCTATATGGTCAAATAAGTTGTCATAATGATGTAAAGAAACACCCGTCGCAGGGTTGGTATGCGGCGGGTGTTTGTTGTTTTAAAAAATAAATCCGGGGTGGACAAAAGGAGCATCGTGTTATGTCTTATGCAGTGTATGTCGTTGATGACGATGAGTCCGTCGCACGGTCCCTGAAATGGTTGATCGAGCCGTTGGGTTATGAGGTTCATACCTACGAGAATGGTCTGGCATTTCTTGAAAGCTACAAGAGAAACGGAGTCAGCCCGGTAGGTGTGCTCGTGGTTGATGTTCGCATGCCTGTTATGGGAGGGTTTGAATTGCAACGCGAGCTGAACGCACTTGACTTCAGTTTGCCCATTATTTTTTTGTCAGGGCATGGTGATGTGCCCCTGGCCGTTGCCGCCATCAAAGATGGTGCACATGACTTTCTGCAAAAACCGATCAATGACCAGGTGCTGATCGACAAGATCAACGGAGCGATCAGAAAAAGTCTTGACCAAAAAATGTCGTCCGAGCATCTGGGTGAGGCCTCTGAAAAAATTGCAGGCCTGTCGTCGCGTGAAAAAGAAATTCTTCAGTGTGTTTCCGATGGTTTGTCCAGCAAGGAAATTGCCAGAAAGCTGGATATCAGTCACAAGACGGTGGAAGTCCACCGGGCTAACATCAGAAAAAAACTGGGGCTTAAGTCGATCGCAGAGCTGACCAAGGTTTTTTGCGACTTACGCTAGGAGATACGGGTATGGCCTTGCAAGCGTTTAATGCCGAGGTCTTCGGATATCGCGAAATTTTTGATTATGCCAACGATGCCATGATCATCCATTGTGCGCATACCGGGGATGTGCTTGAAGTCAACCGTCAAGCGTGTCAGTTGTACGGTATCAAGCGTGAGGCTCTGATAGGGCTGCGTGTTGGCGATCTGGCCAGGGGCAGTGAAACTTACAACCACGAGACAGCGCTGAAAGTCATTCGTAAGGCTTACGAAGAAGATGTATTGTTGACGTTTGAATGGGAAATCACTCGCCCGGATGGTTCGTATCGGCCCGTGGAGTGCAACCTGAAGCGTCTGGGTGGACAATTTAGCGGGCTGGTATTGGCCATGGCACGTGATATCACTGACCGGCTCCGGCGAGATGAGGAAGATCGCCAGCGTGATCAGGATCTGAATCATCTGGCACGACTGTCTCTCGCAGGGGAGGTGTCAGCAGCCATTGCCCACGAACTGAACCAGCCCTTGTGTGCTGCCGTCAATTATTTTGCCGGATGCCGAAATCGTCTTGCTCGCGAAACCCATTCCAGGGCCGAAGTGATGTGGGGCATGGAAATGGCGCAGAAAGAGCTTGAGCGTGCCGGCAAGGTGGTGTCGGTGATCCGCAACTTCACGACCAACAAGCGCCAGAGTCCCAAAATCATTGGTATCCGGGAGATGGTGGAAAGCGCCTATGAAATCATCAAGGTACAGATCCAGAGTGCGCTAGCCCAGTGTGATCTGAATATCCAGAGCGATGCCCGGGTGTTGTGCGACGTTGTTCTGATGCAGCAGGTTATTTCAAACCTGGTCGCCAACTCGCTGGATTCCATGGCGGGCAATGACCGCAACAGCAGGCGGCTCAGCATCAATGTACAGCGGGTGCGGGCTGACACCGTCGAGGTCTCTGTGGTGGATCAGGGGTCTGGTGTTCCCGAATACCTGAAAGAAGATCATTTTTACAAAATGTTCTACACCACCAAAGAGGGAGGCTTGGGTTTGGGGTTGTCGTTGTGTCGGAAAATCGTCAAGTCGCATCGAGGGACATTGAATATTACCGATCGAACTGACGGGGAGCGAGGCACTGTCGTTAGTTTTACGCTGCCCGCGTTCGACCCTTATTGAGCTTTATTGACGGGCTTTCGCCTAGCAATAGCGGTCAAAGAATAAATGCTCAGGCGAAAACCCTTTTTCTGACAAAGCCAGTTCCAGTGCTGATGTCAGAGCGGGCGGGCCTGCGCAGTAGATATCCAGACCGTTCAGGTCAGCATTGAAGACGTCGAAGAATGCTGTGTGAAGGAATCCGTTCAGGGTTCCCGCAACGCGGGTTTGTTCAGAGGCAACGGGGTAATAGTTGATTTGACCTGCATGGTCTGCGACCAGTGCCCGGAATGCCTCAGGGGAAAGCAGGTCAGCGTCGGTTTTTCCACCAAAAAAGAAATGCAGCGGTTCGAGGGCTCCGGCGGCCAGGTGGGCGCGAGCGATGGACAGCATGGGTGCCAGTCCAGACCCGCCGGCAAGGCAAACCTTGACGCAATTGCGCGTTCGATAATGGGCAATACCGTAGGGGCCATCAATGATGATTTCTGGCAGGGCCGATGCTTCAGGCAGGTTGAACAGCAGGTTTGAAACCTTACCGCCTGGCACCTTCTTGATCATGAACTCAAGATACGCCTCTGTGCCGGTGCCCGACATCGAGTAGGCGCGCTCTCCGACGCCAGGGATGTTGATCAGCGCATACTGGCCTGGCAGAAAGTCAATGCGCTGTTCGGGTTTGAAGCGCCAGCTGTAAATGTCGTGGGTGACGGGTTCGATCGAGATCAGGGTGGCACGGGTGGCTGAAGGCTGATGTATGGGGACGTACGCCTCATCGAAATTGACTTTGATGGCAAGGTCACCACAGGGTCGCGACTGGCAGCCCAGTTTGCGCTGCTTGCGTACATCGCGTTCTGTAATCCCGGAGGCGCCAGGCATCAGGTCGTCAATCGTACCCTCGACAAGGGTGAACTTGCATGTTCCGCAAGACCCTGAATTGCACTCATAAGGAAAGCCCAGGCCGGCGCGCAGTGCTGCCCGCGCGATCGTGTCAGTTTCATGACAGCTGAAGGTCTGCCCGTTTTCGGTCGTGATTATTGGCATGTCAGGGTACCAGGTAAAGCTTGTTTTCGATGATTCTGATTGAGTGTGTCTTGATCGGAATGGTGCAGGGTGCTGCCGTGGCTTCGCCGGTGATGAAGTTGAAAGCCCCTGAGTGAAAAGGACATTCCACTTCACAGCCGTCAACATCGCCATCGCACAGCGAGGCATTGCCGTGCGTACACTTGTCGTTGATGGCGTAGTAGTCGTTGTCGTACTTGAATACGGCGACGGCGGGTTGTTCTTGCAGTTCCACACGATGGCCTTGCCCTTCGACCACTTCCGTGGTTTCACATAAATAGACCAGCGTTTCTTGTAGTTCGGTGATGATCATGTCGGACGTTCCTGGTGAGGAGTGATGAAATCTGCCGGATACGGACTGTGCAGGCATATCTGCAGGTTCATGTTTTTGATGAACCAGCGGTTGTCCTTGCGTACAAAACGGGCTTCGTAGAAGCCCGCCATGATCGAGTCTTGCGGGCAACCTGAGTCGTCAGTCGCTTTTGACAATTCCCATAGTGCCCACTTCGCGGTGGCGGTCAGGTTTTTTTCGCAAATATCGATCCAGGGGGTGGCCATGGCATGAAAGCTCCAGAGGATTCTGGTTTCAGCGATGGATCGCAAGCCTTCCCTGATGGCTTTGCGCCCCTTGAATTCGCCAAACCCCTCACATCGCCATACTGCGTTTTTCGTGAACAGAGGCCCCAGTAAGTCGGGGTCATTCAGACGGTCTGCACCGAGTCCGTACAGTGCAATGATGTTTCTGATGCCTTCAAATGAATAAAGACGCTGGATTTGTTGCTCTTTCATGGGGGTGCCGGAAGTCATGCCATGGCCTGAGGCCATGGCGGTGATCAGATATTGACTGTGTCGCCGTGCTCGGCAACGAACCGGGATTCCTCAAACGCATACGGAACGCCGGTGCTGCCGCCGTAAAGCTCTACGTGCGGAGCAACTTCTGCCAGGCTCATGGCCAGCCAATAAAGCGGACGATGCTCTTCAGGCAGTTGACCATAAGGATGCTGGTCCAGAAATTTCAGGATCGAATCCATGAGGGGCATGATCTGGCCGTAGAACTCTTGCAGTTGTGCAGGGCGCGCGTTCAGACGCTCGGCCTGACGCTGGCTTTCCGTGGGCTTGGCCCACTTCGCCAGGAAAGGGGTGAGTGCGCTGAATTGGTCGGGTAAGGTGTAAGTCATGGTGTCTTCCTTATTTCATGTATTTTTCAAGAACGTGGTAACCATGACGCAGCAGGATCTCTTCATCTTGCAGGTGCATGACATCTTTGGCTCCTGATTCCAGCGCGTCCTGAGTGTCTTCCATGGTGGCCGTGTCTTCCAGCCATGCATTACGTTGCAGTGTGACGGCAAATTGCTGGGCCCAGCGTTCGGCGTAGCTGCTGACCTTGGGCAAGTAGTATTTGCCTTCCCAGCGGGTTTTATTGGGGCCCATGGGCCAGAACTGGTGGGTGAACCACAGCCCTTCGCTGATATGCAGCAGAATATTCGGGAACAAAACCGTCAATTCGAATGCAAAGTCTTTCCGGTTGGACGGGTTCACCGATTCGGGCAGCATGGTTTTTTCTTTGAAGTTGATCAAAGAGGCGCCGGTGATTGATGTGGCAAGAGCTGCTGCTGGTTTTGGTTTGGCATTATTGGTCAGACAAACCGCAGCGGTACGATGGTCGCCGAGCAGTTGCAAGTCTTGCAGTCCAGAGCCGAAAACGTCGGGAAATGAGCCTGCATGGATGGTCGCGACGTGGTATGCCTCGGCAAACGCGTCGTGTGCTACTTTCCAGTTGCAGTTCAGTTCGGTGTTATAGGCGAAGACGCTTTCCATGGCATGGTAGGGAAAGCCTGCCAGGTGGTCACCCATGGCACCCAGGTAATCTTTGAGTGATTGTGTGCCCGAACTGTCCAGGTTGATGAAAATGAAACCTTCCCATACATCGGTGCGGATGCTGGTCAGACCGTTTTCTTCATCGATAAAACCGGCGTGAAATTTTTCTTTCTCGGGGACATCAACCAGTGCACCCGTGGCGTTGTACACCCAGCCGTGAAAGCGGCAGGTCACCACGGCAGCCTTGTTATGGCCAAAGGTTTCATCACCGCCTGTTTCCACGACGACCTTGTTGCCACGGTGGGAACAGGTGTTATGAAAGCCGCGAATGACGTTGTCTTTGCCGCGAATCAGGATGACCGAGGTTTTGGCAAACTGCAGCTTCTTGACCTTGTAGTCACCGGCGTTTGGAATTTCCTCAACCCGGCCGACGCGCAGCCAGGTTTTTTTGAACACTTTTTCGACTTCGGCCTCGTAGGCTTGTGGCGATACATAAGGTGCAACGGGGATGGGCTCTCCGCCGAGTTCGGGGTATTTTTCTGCCCAGCGCAATGCAGTGGTTTCGCTCATTTGTGGTCTCCTTTGATGATTACAGGTTGTACTTTTCTCGGGCCAGGTGGCCGATGCCGATCTGATCCAGAATGTGCATCGGGCACATGAATGTGACGCGCACAACACCTGGCAGTCGGCTTATTTCAATAGAGCCGGTGATGGTTGCACGGTTCAGGATCTCTTCATAGGCGAGGCCAGTGATCTTTGCGGCGCGGCGCAGGCCTGTTTCGGTCGCTTCATTCAGGTTTTCACCGGAAGCCACAAAGGTGATCGGAGCGTTTTCCTCAATAGAGGTCTGCCCCCAATGAGCTGCCAGGGCCTGTATCTTGAGTTTTTGTTCTTTCGTGAACGGGCGTGCCATTTCTGGCAGATCTTCCAGATTTTGCAGAAGAATGGGGCCATCAAGTGTCAGGTTCTTGATGACTTCGACGCTGACTTCGGTCTCTCCCGACACGTCGGTGGCGTGACCCGCGATTTCGCCGTTGCCTTGCTGGGCATGCATATCGCCCATGTAGATGCCGGCGCCTTTGATTTTGACGGGGCAAATCAGGATGGCGCCTTCACGTACCGAGTTCGTATCCATGTGACCGTCGGTTTTGGCAGCGTCGAGCGCTTCCTTCGTGAAGTTGTACTTGTGGGGTGCCCCGATCAGATACTGGCCGAAGTCAGCACAGTTGTGTGAATCAGGCATGTCTTGTGAGGGTGTGGTGCCGATGTTGCCCAGAAATGGCTTCATGTGGGCAGCAACGCCAGGCATGTCGGCACGTGCTAGCGACAGGATCGAGTGCTGTGCCGAGTGAACGGGAAGACTGGACATTTCGTCGGCCTGACCGGCCAGTTTGTCGGCAATAGTCTGGTCAACGGTAATGCTGACCTTGTTTTGCGGGTCCAGAACAATGACATAACCGTTGCGGAACCGGAATGCGCTGACCTCCGCACCACAGACGTCGCAATGGATGGCTTCCTCGCCAATGCCTTCCACGTGGCTGGCGGGATGTTCTGTTCCGCAGTTGGCACAAAACTTGGCCACAAAGGGGTCGCCATGATAGCGGCCTTCAACGAATTCCATTACGCCAGAAGACGTTGCGATGGAGGTAACCCGCATTTTGTTGATTTTGATGGCCACGGCGTCGCCGACTTCTGCTCCTTCAACAGCGACGGGCAGAGTAACTTCGTGTCCTCCCTGAAAGGCGGGGGTAATCATCGGACCCCAGCACCCCGGAGGTGTGCCCGTCTTGATGGTGCCGCCATTCTTGATGGGGCCGAGCATGGCCCGGCTGGGCCCGATGATTCCGCCGGAATACTCGTTAACCGAGATATAGTCCAGCGCTTCGGTGTTTAAGGTGGTGTGTTCGCTCATGCAGCGCTCCATTGCCAGAATCTAGCCAGTAAAGTCTTTATCGACAGTCTGTATTCTGGACTTTGGGCGCTGCGTGAACTATTGGGGTGAATTGATAAAAGCAGTAAGGATAAGTACTTAATGCACCGGTGCGCAAAACGCTTAAGTCGTATAAATTTGCTGCCCTTTCTTTACAAACTCAACCGCTTTTTCCCGCATGCCCAGTGCCAGCGCTTGTTCAGCCTCAACGCCTTTGGACGAGGCATACGCACGCACATCCTGGGTGATTTTCATGCTGCAGAAGTGGGGGCCGCACATTGAGCAGAAATGCGCGGTTTTCATGGAAGCCTTGGGTAAGGTCTGGTCATGGAATTCGCGTGCAGTGTCGGGGTCAAGGCCCAGGTTGAACTGGTCTTCCCAGCGGAATTCAAACCGCGCTTTTGACAACGCATTGTCCCGGATAGCGGCGCCGGGATGACCCTTGGCCAGGTCGGCAGCATGGGCGGCAATCTTGTAGGTGATGATGCCGTCTTTCACATCCTTTTTGTTGGGCAGTCCCAGGTGTTCTTTGGGTGTCACGTAGCACAGCATGGCGGTGCCGTACCAGCCAATCATGGCGGCACCGATGCCCGAGGTGATGTGGTCATAACCGGGGGCAATGTCGGTGGTCAGGGGCCCCAGGGTGTAGAAGGGGGCTTCGTGGCAGTGTTTCAGTTGCTCATCCATGTTTTCCTTGATCAGGTGCATGGGGACGTGACCTGGGCCTTCGATCATGACCTGGACATCGTGTTTCCAGGCCACCTGGGTCAGTTCACCCAAGGTGCGCAGTTCGGCAAACTGGGCGTCGTCGTTGGCGTCATGAATTGAGCCCGGGCGCAGGTTTTCCCGTATGGCGACGAACTCCATCTCGGGTGTGATGATGCCTTGGCGGGCATAGTGCATCTGGGTGACGTTATGGCCCTGACGTGTGCGGCGAGGCAGTCGGTTCAGTTCAAAACGAAGCGCCTAGGTGGCGGGGTCGCTTTTGCGTTGCTTGCCAAAGACACTGGAAGGGCCGGTCAGTCGCTCGGTGTCGTTGCGCTCTTCAATCCAGCCTGCACGCAGTTCAGGCAGCCCTTTGCGAATATCAATGCGGGCGTCGGGGTCGGTGTAAGGGCCGCTGGTGTCGTAGACGGTGATTGGCAGATTCTCTTTCACGCCATCGGGGGTTGGGGTGGGGTGTTGCGAGATCTCCCGAAACGGCACGTTCAGGTCGGGACGTGATCCAGTGACATAGATTTTCTTTGCGTTTGGAAACGCGCAGGTAGCCGCCGGATCGGCGATTGCCGGGGCGGTGTTATGAGGTAGGGAAGGCATGGTTGCTCCAAAGTGACACAAATGGAGCAGAAGAGGGAAGCGGCAGAGCGTGAACAGACTGCGGAAAGTGCTCCCAGCATCGGCATTATCCGTACTGGTACGAAGGGTTTTTCTCAACCTGCCCGAAGGCAAGTACCCCTGCATGAGCGCGCAGTATAGACCATTGATCTGGTCAGGCCAAACCGGGGCGTGGCTTAGCGCAACCCTTGATTGCTTTTGGCCAGCGCCAGGATCATGTCTTCGATCATTTGTTTCTGGTCAGCCGACAGGCTGTGGAAGGTGCCAGGCATGACACGTGAAAAAGGCCAGTCGATGCTGTGGATATCGCCTGGCAGTGCGCCGGGGTCATTCAGGGAGGACGGGGAATGAAGCGCTTGTTCCATCGGGCCGATGCCTTCTTCCAGCCATAACGGGTTGACCTGAAGTGCCTTCGCCAGCTTGAGTATGTTGCGTGATTTTTCCCTGAAGCGTTGTTCGTAGTTCGAAATGGCGCCTTGCGACAAGCCGGCCGCCTTGGCCAGTTCTGTCTGGTTCATGTGTCGCAAAGTGCGGGCGTAACGAAGTCGTTCGGCGAAAGTATTCACAAACGTGATTGAAACGCGTCATTCAACCACGTTGGTAATAAACAAAATCACGAATGTGGTATACAAGTTAAATTCATCACTGTCATTTCTGAAGGGTCTGTTCATGAGCCAGAATTTTTCTAACCGTTATCATCGTCATACTCACGCCTAGGGGCTGCCGTGCCATCACCCGTAATTCTTTGGTACAAGCCTGAAAGCTCGTCATCCAGGGTGTCTCTTCGTGATCTTTCCCTCGCGTGCCAGACGCTCGGCACTGCCGGGTTTGAGCACATCACCTGCAGCAATGCTTCTCAGTTGTTATCAAAGGCCGAACGGATCAGCCGGGGTTATGTGACGTCAAACGGGGGGTATGGCTGGATGCTGGTCGTGTTGTGTGCCAGTCTTGCAGAAAATGCCGCCCTCGCTCATTTGTTGCGTGCTGGGATGCCATCAATGGGGCTGGTGGCGTGCGTGCCCGATCAACGTGAATCGACCTGTTTGTTGGCCTTGCAGTCGGGCATTGACGCCTGGTTCACCCCTGACGCTTCTGAACAGTTGGTGGTGGCGACGGTGTTTTCGTTGCTGCGCCGTATGGGTGGTGTCGACCCGTTGGTGCTGTCAGGTGCTGATTCAAGCGGTTGGCAATTGGTTGATCATGCCTGGAAACTGCAATTGCCTTCCGGAGAACAGGTGACCCTGACGACTCTGGAGCGAGCGTTCATGCTGGCCCTGACGTCATGCGAAGGTCGTAGCGCAACGCATGAACAGCTGACGAGCACGATGGGCCTTCACGACGTCGCCGCCGGGGCAGAAATCGGTCGCGAGCGTATCAGTGTGATGGTGAGCCGGCTGCGGCGCAAAGTGAAAGCCCTCGGTGCCGAGCTGCCGGTCAGGTCGTTGCACGGCAAGGGGTATCTGTTTAACGGTCCGATGCCATGACGATGATATTCATTGCTATCGAGTGGCTTTGACGAACTGCGGCGTTGCCGATACCACTGATCGGCAACGACCATCGCATTAGCCGGTACTGCGCAAGAACACCATATTGTCGCGATGCATCAGTTCGGCATCTGACATGCTGCCCAGGATTTCAGGGATCCGTGCGGTGGGTTGGCGCATGATGCGGCGGGTGTCGGTAGCCGAATAATTGATCAGGCCACGACCACATTCACGACCTTGCAGGTCGACGCAGGCGACCACGTCACCGCGTTCGAAGTCGCCTTCGACATCAATGACCCCGATGGGCAGCAGACTTTTGCGCCCCACCGTAAGGGCCTTGACTGCCCCGTCGTCAAGGGTGATTTTGCCGCGCAGCCGCAGATGGTTGGCAATCCAGCGCTGGCGTGCTGAACGCACTGGTAGCTGGG
>JAAYID010000168.1 GCA_012744285.1 Alcaligenaceae bacterium | reverse complement strand
TCACGCACGATATCCAGCCCAAGACCAGAGCCCGGCTTACGCTCGTCCAGGCGCACACCGCGCCCGAAAACAGACTGGTGCTGGTCGGCGGGCAAACCGGGGCCGTCGTCTTCGATGACAACCTGCAAGACACGGGTGCGTTTTCGACTCTCGGCAACGTCATTGGCCGGAAGCCCGGCGGTGATGCTCAGCCAGACATGCCGGTCTGCCCATTTGCAGGCGTTATCCAGCACATTCCCCAACATTTCCTGCAAATCCTGGGCCTCCCCGTTGAACACCAGGTTTTCTGGCGTCAAGGAAACATCAATCTGGATATTTTTTTCGGCATACACCTTGGTCAGCACCCGGGCCAGCCCCTGGGCCACCCCATGCACGGGCGTCATGACACCCGGCGTTTGTACCGCCGCAGCGGCCCGCGCCCGGGCCAGATGATGATCGACATGCCGCTGTGCGGACTCGACCTGTTCGGCAACCAGCTGACCGAATGCACCAGGCTCGTTGCGGGCCGCATTAGCCAATACAGATAACGGCGTTTTCAACGCATGCGCCAGATTGCCGGCATGGGTACGGGCACGCTGAACGATCTGGTGATTATTCTGCAGAACCTGATTGAAGTCATCGACCAAGGGCTGAACCTCAAGGGGGAAACGCCCTTCGATACGGGTTTGACGACCTTCACGCACCTGCAGCAATGCGGTCCGCAAGGTAGCCAGAGGCCGCAGGCCAACCACAACCTGCATGACGGCCGCCAGTATCATGCCCACCGCCAGAACACCCAACGATACCGCCAGCATCAGACGAAACTGTGTCAGGGGCTGGTCCAGCAACGCTTGATCGGCCGCCACAACCAGCCGGTAAGCCGCCGCGCCCTCTGGTGGCGTGACCTGACGCACCAGCGCCAGCAGCGGTATGCCGGATGGCCCGGTCAGCCGGTCCAGGCCGTCATAGGCGCTGGGCGACAACACGGACGGAACCCGCAACACTTCGTCCCATAACGAACGGGAATGAAAGACGGCCTCGCGCGGTGCCTGCCCAGGTTCACGCTGGTCAACCTGCCAATAAAAACCTGAAAAAGGCCGCTGAAAACGTGGGTCAGTGGGTTCAAACTGCAACGTGGGTTGACCCTGGGCATTGACCGACAAAGCCGCCACCAGCTGGTTCATATGAACCGCCAACTCTGATGCCATTTGCCGTGCCGCATGCTGGCGAAACAAATCGGCCAGCACCCAACCAGCCACCAGCACCGACACCAGCACCCAGGCCAGGGTGCCCAGCAACAAACGGCCACGCAACGAATGCGGCAGTGTCGAAAACAATCGCAACATGGAATATCACTATGACGGGCGAAACGTCAAGAATACGCCAGAAACGGCTTATATCACGTTGATAACCCATCAAAACCCGACACGTTTACCCAACGACCGACCGGATCATGCCTGCGGCAACGGTACTTTTGGTAGCGTCGTCGATCAGGACAAACGCCCCTGTTGCTTGCAGGTCTTCGTAGCGATCGGCCGCAATCGGGCTTTGCAACACCAGGTCGACCCGACCGATGTCGTTGATGGCCAGGGTTGCTGTATCGACACTGGCATCCAGGGTGTGAATATCCAGCACATGGTCAATGGCAGCAACCCTGGCAAACACTTCGCGCGTCGTGTGTTGAAGACTGTACTTGCGGCTGATATTCAAAGGCTCTTTATCCAGCCAGCAGATATCGGCACTGATCTTGCGCGCCAGTTGGGGCTGCCGGCCCAATGTTGCATCTGCGGCCACGATCAGGTCACCCCGCGAGACGTCAATATCGTCTTTCAGCTCTACCACGACCGCCTGGCCCGCGACCGCCAGGGTTGCACTGGTGTCATCGGTCCCTGCCGCTCTGGCATTGGAAACCGCCTCGCGGCCATTGGAAAGGTAGATGCCCGCCACAATGGTCTCGGCCCCGCCGGGCAATACCCTGACACGCTGCCCCTTGAACAGGGTACCCGCTTCCACCTGCCCCAGATAACCCCGAAAATCATCGGCAGACTGACCATCTTGACGGGCCACGTACTGAACCGGCAAACGCAGGCCCGGATCGGTATCGGGCGCGCGAACATCATCCCGCTGTTCAAGCCACTCCAGCAAGGTCGGGCCGTCATACCAGGGCATACTCAACGACCGATGCACCACATTGTCTCCGGACAATGCCGAAACCGGGATCACATCAAAAGAGCGCAAACCGACCTTGGCGGCCAGCATTGAAATGGCACCGCGAATCCGTTGAAATGCCCCCTGCTCATACCCGATCAGGTCCATTTTGTTGACGGCAAACACCACATGGCGCAAACCAAGCAAGCGAACAATCGCCGTATGACGCTTTGTCTGGGCCAATAACTCAAGCGACGCCGCATCGGCATCCACCCCCAGGCGTGTCGGATCCACCAGAATCACGGCCGCGTCCGACTGTGACGCACCGGTCACCAGATTACGGGTGTACTGCTCGTGCCCGGGGGCATCTGCCACAATGAACTTGCGCCGGGCCGTTGCAAAATAGCGATAGGCAACGTCAATCGTGATGCCTTGCTCGCGCTCGGCTTCCAGACCATCGGTTAGCAGCGCCAGGTCAAAATCGGCATCATTGGCACGCACACGGGTATGCCGGGCCGACGACAACGATTGCACCTGATCGGCCAGAACAGCCTTGGTATCAAACAGCAAGCGACCGATCAGCGTGCTTTTACCGTCATCAACGCTGCCTGCCGTAATGAAACGAACCAATCCGGATGTCATCAGAAATACCCCTCTTTTTTACGTTTTTCCATGGATGCCTCGCTGGTTTGATCGTCCATGCGGGTGGCGCCACGCTCGGTGACTGTCGCTACGGCCGTTTCCTCGACAATGTCCCAGGCGGTAGCGGCCTGGCTTTCGACCGGGCAGGTACAACTGATATCGCCGACGGTACGGAAACGGACGCGACGCACCTGCGACACCTCATCGGCAGCCTTGGGAGTCACCGGCGTTACCGGCACCAGCAGCCCCCCTTTCTGAACGACTTCACGGTCGTGAGCGTAATAAATGGAAGGCAATTCGATGTTTTCGCGAGCAATGTATTGCCAGATATCAAGTTCGGTCCAGTTGGAAATGGGAAAAACGCGCATGCTTTCGCCGGGGAAAATCCGGGCGTTGTACAAGCGCCAAAGCTCGGGGCGTTGCGCTTTGGGGTCCCACTGGCCGAACTCGTCGCGAAACGAAAAAATTCGCTCTTTGGCTCGGGCCTTTTCTTCATCGCGGCGTGCACCACCCATCAGGGCGTCAAAACCATGCTCGGCAATGGTCTCAAGTAACGTTACCGCCTGCGCCGCGTTGCGTGAATCGGTGGGTCGCCGTAATTTCACGGTACCGCGTGCCAACGAGTCTTCAACGTGGCCCACCACCAGACGCTCGTTGTCCCGCGCCACCACAGTGTCCCGAAACGCAATCACCTCGGGGTAATTGTGGCCGGTGTCAATGTGCACCAGCGGAAACGGCAGTCGCACAGGCCGGGGGCCGAAGGCAAACGCTTTGCGCGCCAGATGGCGCATCACAATCGAATCTTTCCCGCCGGAAAACAGCATGGCCGGGTTTTTGCTTTGCGCGACAACCTCGCGAATGATGTAGATGGATTCGCTTTCCAGCCGGTCCAGATAATCGTTATTCAAGTGCATTGTTTTCATTTCCTGGTGTAAGGATTCTCATTTCTGAACGTGCAAGCCGCATTCTTTGCTGTCTTCCTGCAACCACCACCACCGCCCCGCACGCAGGTTTTCACCCGCCTTGACCGGGCGGGTACACGGGTCGCAACCAATGCTCGCGTAACCCTCGCGATACAGGGGGTTGAATGGCACATGCCGGAAGTGGATATACGCCCACACATCCTCTTCGGACCAATCGTGAAGGGGGTTGAACTTGTCAATGCCACGCGGGGCATCAAACTCGCGCAGCGCCAACGCGGAACGGGTCACCCCCTGTCCCCGGCGCTGGCCCGTCACCCAGGCTGAGGCTCCCTCCAGCGCCCGCGCCAGCGGCAGCACCTTCCTGACATGGCAACAGGCCTCTTTGGCCTCGACACTTTCATAAAAGCCATTCACACCAAAATGCCGTACGTAGTCATCAACCCGTGCGGCATCGGGCAGCACACGCTCGATGACCAGCCCGTAATGGCGGCTGACCTCGTCAATCAGGGCCACAGACTGCGAGTGCAACCGCAAGGTATCCAGCGTGAAGACCGAAATGGGCACACCCGTGCGGGCGATGGCGTCAATGACGACCATGTCTTCGGCCGCCATGCTACTGGCTAAGCGAACGTTCTGATGCTGCGAGACGATGCCACGCAAACGTTCGAACAGCACCTGGGCGCGACTGACAATGGCAGCGGCATCACTGTCAGAAACAGGAATTGTCCAGAGTGAGGGGGAAAGGCTCATGAAAAAAACCGCTCAAGAAAAGTTCCAAACGACCATCCTAAGCAACTTCAGACCCGACCCAAAGAACATTTTTTTCATGTCCTTATGCGTAAAACGGCAGACAACCGGGCCGCGCCCTGCCGGCGGCCCTTCCACACCCTGTCTTATACGATGCCACCCAATGAACCATGAATATCAGTAATTAACACATTGTCTTTTAGTCGTTTCGATTCCAGCAGAACACAGACAGAATGGGCGCATGTCAACACCGTTTGGAAAGTGAATTTATGAAAGCCCTGCTGAAAACCGTACTCGCGGCATCCGCCCTGATGATCGCCACACCCGGCATCACTGCCGAGCCGACCCTGCTGAACGCTTCGTACGACGTCGCTCGCGAGTTCTATAAAGACTTCAATGCGGCATTTGTAGAGCACTACAAAAAGACCACCGGCAAAGACATCAAAATTGATCAGTCGCACGGTGGATCGTCTGCCCAGGCGCGCGCCGTTGCCGATGGCCTGGACGCGGATGTGGTCACCATGAACACCACCACGGACATTGACTTCCTGGCTGGCAAAGACGTTGTCGCCGACGATTGGCGGACAAAATTCCCGCACAATGCCGCCCCGACCACGTCAACCATGCTGTTTCTGGTGCGTGAGGGCAACCCGAAAGGCATCAAGGACTGGGATGACCTGATCAAACCCGGCATTCAGGTGGTGGTGGTCAACCCGAAAACCGGCGGCAACGGGCGCATGGCCTATCTGGCCGCGTGGGGCAATGTCTTGAGCAAAGGCGGCACCCCGGAGCAGGCGCGCGAATTCGTGAGCCAGCTCTATAAGAACGTGCCGGTTCTGGCACGCGGCGGCCGCGATGCCACCGGCATCTTCCTGCAACGCAATATCGGTGACGTTCTGGTCACCTTCGAATCCGAGGTTGTTTCGGTTGAGCGGGAGTTCGGCAAGGGCAAGGTGGAAGCGATTCACCCGTCCGCCAGCATCGTTGCTGAAAACCCCGTCGCAATTGTCGAACGAACGGTGGCAAAAAAAGGGTCGCAAGAACAGGCGCGTGCCTACCTGGACTTTTTGTACTCTGAACAAGGCCAGGAAATTGCCGCAAAACACGGCATTCGCCCACGCCTGGAAAGCGTCCTGAAACAGTATGAAGCCACGTTCAAGCCGCTGAAACTGTTCACTGTCGAAGAGTACTTCGGTTCGCTGGGTGAGGCGCAGAAGGTTCACTTCAATGACGGTGGATTGTTCGACCAGCTGTACACCGTCGGTAAATGATCCATGGCCTTGAAACGCGTCCTGCCCGGCTTCAATCTGACGCTGGGCTATTCACTGCTCTACCTGGGCCTGATTGTACTGATCCCGCTGAGCGCCCTGGTCTTCAAAACGCTGTCACTGTCCTGGCCCCAGTTCTGGGACGCCATCAGCTCGCCCCGGGTCGTGGCCTCGTACAAACTGACCTTTTCGGCGTCGCTGCTGGCCGCGCTGATCAACATGGTCTTCGGCTTGCTGGTGGCCTGGGTGCTGGTGCGTTATTCGTTTCCGGGAAAAAAGATTGTCGATGCCATGGTTGACCTGCCGTTTGCCCTGCCAACCGCCGTGGCCGGCATCGCGCTGACGGCCGTGCTGGCCAACAACGGCTGGGTTGGCCAGTTTCTGGCGCCACTGGGCATTGATCTGGCGTTCAACCCGAAAGGCATTGTGATTGCCCTGATTTTCATTGGCCTGCCTTTTGTGGTGCGCACGGTCCAGCCCGTTCTGGAAGACAGCGAGCGCGAGCTTGAAGAGGTTGCACTGTGCCTGGGGGCCAGCCGGCTTCAGACCTTCTTCAAGGTCATCCTGCCCACCATCATGCCCGCCCTGCTGACCGGCTTCGCGCTGGCCTTTGCGCGCGCCATTGGCGAATACGGGTCGGTCATTTTCATTGCAGGCAATGTGCCCATGGTGTCGGAAATCACGCCGCTGATCATTATCGGCAAACTTGAGCAGTACGACTACGCCGGGGCGACAGCGGTCGCCTGCGTCATGCTGGTGATTTCATTCTTGATGCTGCTGCTGATCAATGGACTGCAAGCCTGGCACCGGAAACGCTCGGGACCCGCACGATGACAACACAAACACACAAAACACACGGTGCCGGCCCGATTACCGAAGCCCCCTGGGTGCGCCGGCTGCTTATCACGATGGCGCTGGGCTTCATGCTGCTGTTCCTGATTCTGCCCCTGGCGGCCGTCTTCACCGAAGCACTTGGCAAAGGCTGGGCAATGTACTGGAACGCGGTTTCACATCCGGACGCTCTGGCCGCCATCCGCTTGACTCTTCTGACCGCGCTGGTCGCCGTCCCCGTGAATCTGGTCTTCGGTGTCGCTGCGGCGTGGGCCATTGCCAAATATGAATTCAGGGGGAAGGCCTTCCTGACGACACTGATTGATCTGCCATTTTCCGTATCACCGGTCGTGGCCGGCCTGATTTACGTGCTGGTGTTTGGTGCGCAAGGCTGGCTGGGCCCCTGGCTAGCAGAACATGACATCAAGATCGTCTTTGCCGTTCCCGGCATCATCCTGGCCACGATATTTGTCACCTTCCCGTTCATCGCCCGCGAACTGATCCCGTTGATGCAAGCCCAGGGTAACGACGAAGAGCAAGCCGCCATCGTACTGGGTGCCTCCGGCTGGCAGACGTTCTGGCGGGTCACCCTGCCCAATATCAAGTGGGGGCTGATCTACGGCGTCATTCTGTGTAATGCCCGGGCCATGGGCGAGTTCGGTGCGGTATCGGTCGTCTCGGGCCATATTCGCGGGCAAACCAACACCATGCCCCTGCATGTCGAAATTCTTTACAACGAATATGAATCTGTTGCCGCGTTTTCAGTGGCTTCGCTGCTTGCCTTGCTGGCGTTGGTGACCCTGGTCATCAAAACGGCGGCCCAATGGCGGATGGAGCGGGAATTGAAAGCACTGGCTGAATTACCACAGGAGCGACCATGAGCATTGAAGTACGCAATCTGAACAAGCACTTTGGGCAGTTCCATGCCCTGCGCAACATCAATCTGGATATCAACTCCG
>JAAYID010000167.1 GCA_012744285.1 Alcaligenaceae bacterium | reverse complement strand
TTTCTGTTTAGCGGTGGTGCCCAGGAGAGGACTCGAACCTCCACACCTTGCGGCACATGGACCTGAACCATGCGCGTCTACCAATTCCGCCACCTGGGCATTACGATTGCGTGACATACTAACTATCTTGACCGCTGCAGCTTAAGACCTGTTAATCTAGTGAGCTGTTAGCGTTGGTAGCGTCAAGAAATTCGTCATAACCAACCGAGAACAGAATTATATATCAAAAATTTTAAAAAGGGAAATTTGTCCTTTGAACAAACGAAAAAAAATCGACTCGCCCGACACCCACAATGTGTCAGGTGCGCCGGCTAACGGGTCAGACTTACCGCCCGACTTTGACCCGCACGTACCCTCGCGGGAAGAAATTCTTCAATTCTTGCGGGAACTTGGCAAGCCTGTCGGGCTTGACGACCTGGCGCGCGGCATGGATGTGCAGGTGCCCGTTTCAGTGGGTTTCGATCGCCGTGTGCGCGCCATGGAGCGCGACGGGCAGGTCTTGTATAACACCCAAGGAAAGTTGTTAATCAACAACAAAATGGATTTCATCGCTGGAAAAGTACAAGGCCATCGCGACGGCTTTGGCTTTTTGTTGCGCGAAGACGGTGGACCCGACCTGTTTTTACAGCCGCGCGAGATGCTGAAAGTGTTGCATGGCGACCGCGTTCTGGCCAAACTTGACGGCGATTATCGCGGCCGCCCGCAGGCCGCCATTGTTGAGGTGGTCGAGCGCCGTACCAACCGGTTGGTTGGCCGTTTCCTGTATGAACGCGGCATCAGTATCGTTGTACCCGAAGACCAGCGTATCAAGCACGATGTGCTGATTGCTCCGGGCGATATCGGCGGCGCCGAATCGGGCCAAGTGGTCACCATCGAGATTCTTCAGCAGCCGACCCGGCACACCCAACCGGTGGGTCGTGTGGTTGAAGTGCTGGGCGAAATCGACGACCCGGGCATGGAAATTGAAATTGCCGTGCGCAAGTTCGATGTGCCGCATGAGTTTTCACAGGCTGCGCTGGCACAAGCTGCGTCTGTATCCGATACCGTTAAACGCAGTGAGCTGAAAGGTCGGGTCGATTTACGCGACATTCCATTCATCACTATCGATGGCGAGGACGCGCGCGATTTTGACGACGCGGTGTATTGTGAAGCCGTCGATCTGGGTACAGAAAAGCGTCGCAAGCCGGGCTGGCGTTTGCTGGTGGCCATTGCCGACGTTAGCCACTATGTCAGGCCCCACGATCCGCTCGACGACGATGCCTTTGAGCGAGGCACCAGCGTTTATTTCCCGCGTCGGGTCATTCCCATGCTGCCTGAAGCGCTGTCAAATGGCATTTGCTCATTGAACCCCGGTGTAGATCGCCTGGTGCTGGTCTGCGATATGGTGATTCAGGCCACGGGTACCAAGGCCGGCACGGTTACGGCTTACCAGTTTTACGATGCGGTCATTCACTCGCACGCGCGTACCACGTACACGGATGTCTGGTCTGCCTTGCAGCAACCCGATGGGCCGGCGGCCAAGGGAATGAAAGCGGTCTATCCGCATGTCAAAGACCTTTACGAGTTGTACCACTTGCTGTCGCAGTCCCGGGTCAAGCGTGGCGCCATCGATTTTGATACCGTCGAAACCAAAATCATCTGCAACCCGCTGGGCCGTATCGAAAAAATCGTGGCCTACGAGCGCAATGATGCCCACAAGCTTATTGAAGAATGCATGCTGGCAGCGAACACCTGTGCGGCTGACTTCATCAAACGCAATAAACGCATCGGCTTGTACCGTGTGCACGAAGGGCCAACCCCCGAAAAATTGCAGGCGCTGCGCGATTATTTGCGTAATGTGGGTTTGTCAATTGACGGTGGTGATGACCCGTCAACCAACGATTACGCCAAACTGCTGGTTGCCGCCAAGGGTCGTCCAGACTACGAGGTGATCCAGACCATGTGTCTGCGGTCGATGCAGCAAGCCATTTATAGTCCGGAAGAGTCAGGGCACTTCGGCCTGGCCTACGATGCCTATGCACATTTCACCTCGCCGATTCGTCGCTACCCCGACCTGCTGACACACCGTGTCATCAAGTCCATCATGGCCGGAAAACGTTACATCCCTGAGCTTGATGATAGTGCTGCCGCGGTGTCATTGCCGCAAAAAGATCGCGAACACGGTGTCTGGGAAAAACTCGGTTTATTGTTGTCTGCACGCGAGCGTCGTGCTGATGAGGCCTCACGTGACGTTGAAGCGTGGCTAAAATGCTGGTTTGTCAAAGAACATGTTGGTGAGGTTTTCAGCGGTCGTATTACTGGTGTGGCCACGTTTGGTGTATTCATTACGCTCGATACGTTGTTTGTTGAAGGACTGGTTCACGTTTCCGAACTTGGGTCCGATTACTTCCAGTACAACGAAGCGCTGCACGAACTGCGGGGTGAGCGCACCGGTATCCGTTACCGGCTGACTGATGCCGTGCAGGTGCAGGTGGCCCGTGTTGATCTTGAAGCCCGTCGCATCGAGTTTCGTCTGGTTCAGGGTACAACCTTTAAAGCCTTGCAAAAGGCCTCAGAGCCTCGCTCGGAAACCTTGCGTCGCCCTAAAAAAGCGGCATCGGCCAAGCCGGCAGCACTCAAGGGCACAACAGCACGGCAGCGGCGGGAAGCGGCCAAGCGCAGTGCTCGTCCTGCGGCTCCTGCCAAGAAAGGCCGTGGCCGTCGCTAACCTGTTCTGACGCCTTCAATCAAGGAAATTTATGTCGTCTCTTCAGGTTTTGGCGGGTTTTCATGCCGTGGTGGCGCGGTTGCGCCATGCCCCGGCATCCATCAAAGAAATTTATGTCGAGGCCTCGCGCCGCGACAAGCGCATGCAGACATTCATCCAGCAGGCGCAGACGGCTAACGTCAAGGTGTTGCCTGTCGCGGCTGAACGTCTTGATGGCCTGTCAAAAGGTACTCGTCACCAGGGTGTGGTTGCGCTGGCCGAAGAGCATCAGTTGGCCGTCGATATTGACGAATTGCTTGATGATCTGGAAGCGGCGGGCAAAGTACCGTTTTTTCTGGTGCTTGACGGGGTCACTGACCCGCACAACCTGGGGGCGTGTCTGCGCACGGCAGATGCGGCCGGGGTGCATGCCGTTATTGCGCCCAAAGACCGTGCCGTGGGGTTGAATACCACGGTTCAGCGCGTGGCTTGCGGTGCGGCTGATACGGTTCCGTACCTGATGGTCACCAATCTGGCCCGCACCTTGCGTCAACTGAAAGACCGTGACGTCTGGGTGGTCGGCACTGATGATCAGGCCAGCGGCACTCTATACACCGTCGATGCCCGACGCCCCATGGCCTGGGTAATGGGTGCTGAAGGAGAGGGTATGCGGCGCCTGACTCGCGAAACCTGTGATGAGCTGGTCACCATTCCCATGCAGGGTTCGGTTGAAAGCCTGAATGTCAGTGTTGCCAGCGCCGTTTGCCTTTACGAAACCGTGCGTCAACGCGTCGGCTAGTGGTGTCGTTTTTTTACGCTATAGCGTTTTTGCATGGCCCATTTCGATGCCGCAGCGCGGCGGCGGGCCGCTTGAGCCAACTGCGCTCTAACGGCCGTATTCATTATTCTTTATCAGCATCTCATGTCAAATAACGGATTTTCCACCACCATTTTGCACTCCGACCGGCGCGGTGGCGTCGAACATGGCGGGGTTCACAAACCGCTGCACCCTTCCTCTGAATACGCGTATACCGACGCCCGTGAGCTGGCGGCGGTGTTTCAGGGCAAGGCCGGGTACACCTATGCGCGTCAAGGTACGCCAACGACCGGGGCACTGGAAGCCAAAATCACCCAAATGGAAGGCGGTGTCAGTTCGGTGTCATTCGCCACCGGCATGGCGGCACTGACGGCCACGTTTTTTACCTTGCTGAAAAAGGGCGATCACCTGATTTCAAGTCAGTACATTTTCGGTAATACCAACAGTTTGCTGGGAACCTTGTCCGATTTAGGGGTGGAGGTAACGCTGGTTGATGCCACCGATGTTGAGCAGGTCAAGGCGGCCCGGCGCCCGCAAACCCGCATGGTCTTTACCGAAACCATCGCTAACCCGGGTACGCAAATTGCCGACTTGAAAGGCATTGGTCAATGGTGTCAGGAACAGGGCCTGGTGTATGTGCTTGACAGCACCTTGTCAACGCCCTGGCTGTGCCGTGGCGTGGATGTCGGTGCGTCGCTGGTGGTTAATTCCATGTCCAAGTACATCGGGGGGCACGGCCATGCGTTGGGCGGAGCGGTTACCGATACCGGGCTGTTCGACTGGTCGGTGTACCCCAATATTGCCGAACCGTATCGCAAAGGTAACCCAACGTCCTGGGGGCTTACCCAGATCAAGAAAAAAGGGTTGCGCGATATGGGGGGTACCCTGTCATCCGATGCGGCTCACCGCATTGCTGTGGGCGCTGAAACCTTGTCACTTCGCATGGACAAGGCCTGCAGCAACGCCATGGCACTGGCCACATATCTTGGGCAGCATCCCCGTGTGAAACTGGTGCGCTACCCCGGTCTGGTGTCGCATGCCCAGCATCAGCGTGCGGCAGATCTGTTCAGCGGCCGCTTTGGTGCCTTGCTGGGTGTCGAACTTGCCGCTGACCTTGATGTCTTTGATTTTCTGAATCGTTTGAAGGTGCTGGTGCTGGCGACCCATCTGGGCGACACCCGGACCTTGGTTTTACCGGTAGCGCATACCATCTACTACGAAATGGGGCCCGAGCGTCGCGCCTTGATGGGTATTGGCGATAATTTGCTGCGAATTTCGGTAGGTATTGAAGATACCGAAGATCTGATCAAGGATTTTGAACAGGCCTTGTCGACCTGAGCAGCCTTGTTGATCTAATTAGCCCTTGTCACCATAAGCTGTATTAATCATTACAATTTTTTGTGTCGATCCGGGTTAAACGGGTCTTGTATTTGAGCAGTTCAGGTTTTATATTACTCGGCACAACCGCAGTCTCAAAAGCCAGCCGCCGTGCGGGTTCTCGGTGTTCAGCTTTTGTTCAGGCCTGGTTTTAAAGGCCTGCTGCTTGCCCAGCGCACCAAAGCCTTGTCTGGTGCTGCCCGGCAGATGTCCAAAGTGGTAAACAGCGCCCAGGTGCTGTCCTTCTCAACGGGGTGTCAGGCAGGGCGCTGTCCGGGTCTGGCGATACTAATTTTCAGGGGTATTCCTTAATGAACAAAACTGAGCTTATCGAGCACATTTCCACCAAGGCTGATCTTTCCAAAGCCGACGCGGCTCGCGCCCTCGAAGCCTTCATTGGCGCCGTCAAAACGACGCTCAAGAAAAAAGGCGGCACTGTAACCCTGGTGGGCTTCGGTACGTTTGCTGTTACTGAACGCGCGGCCCGTACAGGCCGTAACCCTCGCACTGGCGAAGAAATCAAAATCAAGAAAGCCAAAGTGCCCAAGTTCCGTCCGGGTAAAGCCCTGAAAGACGCGGTTAACTAAGCCTGAAGGCTACGGTTAACCACGCCAGTGTGAAGAAAATTATGTGGCCAACGGTGTTTCACTTGCAAAATAAAAAATAGTTGGCTATAATTCTTTTCGCGTTAGACATGAAGTGAAGTGGCCCCAACGCTTCTGTTTCAAAAATAAATTGAAATAGTAGCTGCCAAACAAGGGGTGCTTAGCTCAGTTGGTAGAGCGGCGCCCTTACAAGGCGTAGGTCACAGGTTCGACCCCTGTAGCACCCACCACTTAATGTTTATAAATCAACCACCTTAGAGCGATCTGGGTGGTTTTTTTATGCCTGTTTTCTGCAAATGGCCGGCTAACTGTTGCAAGCTGTCGTGGCCCGTTGCTCTGACGACTCGATCTTGCTGCCAGCGTTGTTTAGCACGGTTCGTGTTACGGCTGATGCCAAAGCTGATTACTTCACGAATTTCCTTGAAAAGCGTCAGGTCGAAAAAATAGACCAGCGGCATGTTCTGGTTGAATGTAATGCCGCTATTGATACCGGGCAGTATACTTTCACTTTCACAACGCTATGAGGGTCAAGATGCCAACTATCGAAGATTTGATCAACTTTGGGTTTTTGGAAACACACAAATTGGTTTTTGAATCAGACAGCCTTCGCTTTAATAAAATTTGCGACTCAAGCAAGGTTGCATCCGTGTATCTTTGGGTCGCCTGTCAAGCTGGCAGGGATCCTCTAGTGCTCTATGTGGGTAAGGCAGGCAAAGGTGTGGATTTACGTTGTGGCCAGCACATGGGTGGTTTCAAGAATAGCGGCACAGGGCGTAAGAACGCAATTGCTTTGAGGCAATATATTGCCGACGGGTATGAAATTTCAGTATATACACGGCGGTCTGAATCTATCAGAATTTATAACCAGGAAGTGTCTTTGTATTCAGTTGAGGAAGATGCGTTTTGTGAGTTGTTAAACCCTGTGTTGAATCGTGCCCTGTTTCCAAATGTCAATCAATTGGCCGGTGAAGAGGGTGCTTTAGCTATAGATGCGAATTTCAGCAAAAATCCAGTCGCAATAGCTCAGCTTGTCAGCAATCGCTTGGTGCAGTCAAGTAGTGTTTCTTCAGATGAGTTATTTGCGCAGCTGGAAGCTTACACAGAAGAGCAGCGTTCAGTTGTCAGGAAGTTATTGATTTTTATTGAGTCTCAACTCACAGATGAATATAGCGGAAAGCTTGTGGCTGGCTATTCAGAACAACCGCCAGGGTGCAATGCTCAGACGACCTTGACGTTTGCCATTCCAGGCTCTTCCGGGCAAATGAGGGGTGGCTCCTGGCGGGCCCGGATCTATTTCGGGAAAGAACCACGCGTTGGCTTTCCGCTAGATCGATTGAATCCGGGCGCTCGGGACAATGTTGATATCGTTGAAAGTACAAAGGTGTTTTCACCCAAATCGTGCGACGAGTTCCTTCGCAGCCCAGGCACATATTTGATTCAGGCCGGGTAGGTTAAGGTAAACGCTTTATATGGGTTCGTCAGTTCATGTCTTTTCGTCGTGCATAGGGGGGTGTTCTGCAAGATGCATACATTCCCCGAAGCACTTAAACGCGTAGCGACCCCTTAACCGTTGTCTCTCTTGCCCAGCGTGAGTACGTGCGGCTATACACCGGAATTAACACCT
>JAAYID010000166.1 GCA_012744285.1 Alcaligenaceae bacterium | reverse complement strand
TTGGCGCGATCAATGTTTTAAGGGCGGGGCACGCCCGGTTCGCCTGTGAAGTGAGCGGTGCAGTAATGCCGCCAGCAGCAGGAACCCACCGAAGCGACTCAGGGGCGGCTCAATGCCTCCACTGAGCACCGTAGGAATCTCCGGCCTTTAGGCCGGGGAGGATGTCAAATGCCCCAGCTCTAGCACCGACGCCCAAAGAAAAACCCCGTAGTGACACGGGGTTTTCCATAGGGGTGATGCAGAACGGCCGGGTCAGGCCTGGCTGGCCGTGTTGCTGCGAGCGGCGCCGCCGTCGTGGCGCGTGCGTGCCGGGTTTGAGCGGCCCCCGCCATTTCGGCCCGAGGCGCTGCGTCCGTCCGGGCGACGACCGTCATGACCGCTGCGATCGCCTGCAGGACGTGGTGCACCCGAGCGACCTGCGCCCTGCCCGGCCGCGCCGCTGCGCGGCGCATTGCCGGGGCGACCCGAGCGGCCGTGCGTCGGGCGCGGTGGCCGTTCGGGGGTGGTGTCGGGCTTGACCATGCCGGGGTTCCAGCCATCGATGGTGGTGCGTTCGATGGGGCGGCGAATCAGCTTTTCAATGGCCCCGAGCAGTTTGATCTCGGTCTTGTCGACCAGTGACAAGGCGGAGCCTTCGCTGCCGGCACGACCGGTACGGCCGATGCGGTGAACGTAATCTTCAGGCACGTTGGGCAGTTCGAAATTGACCACGTGAGGCAGGTTGTCAATGTCGATGCCACGTGCGGCGATGTCGGTGGCGACCAGTACCGCAACCTTGCCGTCTTTGAAGCCGGCCAGGGCACGGGTGCGTGCGGCCTGACTTTTGTTGCCGTGGATGGCAGCAGCTGATAACCCGTCTTTGACGAGCTTCTCGGCCAGGCGGTTCGCGCCATGCTTGGTGCGTGTAAAGACCAGCACCTGATGCCAGCCGCTTTCACGAATGATGTGGCTGAGCAGGTCGCGCTTGTGCGACTGCTCGGTCAGGACCACGCTTTGGTCAACCAGTTCAGAAGCGGTGTTGCGTCGGGCTACCGAGATTTCTTGCGGGTCGTGCAATACGCCTTTGGCCAGTTCGCGGATTTCGTCTGAAAATGTGGCCGAAAACAGCAGATTCTGGCGGCTCTTGGGCAGCATGGCCAGGACCTTGCGAATATCGCGGATGAAGCCCATGTCAAGCATGCGGTCGGCTTCGTCCAGAACCAGAATTTCAACCCCGGAAAGGTCGATGGTTTTCTGCTGGGCGTGATCAAGCAGGCGGCCTGGCGTGGCGACCAGGATGTCAATGGGCTTGCGCAGTGCCGAAATTTGCGGGTTGATGTTGACCCCGCCGAACATCACCATCGAGCGCAAACTGGTGTGCTTGCCGTAAACCTGCACCGACTCTTCGACCTGGGCCGTGAGTTCGCGGGTGGGGGTCAGAATCAGGCAGCGCGGGCGACCGGCCTTCATGCCTTGCAGCGGGTTGTTCAGCAGACGGTGCAAAATGGGCAGTGTGAAGCCGGCAGTTTTGCCGGTGCCGGTCTGGGCGGCGGCCAGCAGGTCACCGCCTTTGATGACTTGCGGAATGGCCTGGGCCTGGATGGGGGTGGGTGTGGTGTAACCGGTTTCGGCAACAGCACGCAAAAGGGGATCAGCCAACCCGAGGTCGGCGAAAGAAATAGGTGTAGACAAGAAAGATGCTCCGGCGACAGCCTGTCGGTAAACGACACCAGTCTGGGCGGACGAGAAAAGGGCCGCGTGTGGCGGCTGACAATTGAAAACCAGCCGGAAGGGCTGGAATTGCGGGCCTTGTGGCCGCGCAGCCTGCCTACTGACTGGCTCGGTGGGCAGACCGCCATTGTAGCCCACATTCGGGTTAATCTTTGGTTTTATTTGCCCGAATCATTTGTTTAACCTGGCCTGAATTTTGCGAGACTTTTCATGAAACGTTTTCTGCTGCGGTTGTTATTGCCTTTGCTGGCGCTGACCCTGACGGGTTGCGGGTATAACGAAATCCAGCGTCTTGACGAACAGGTCAAGGCCGCGTGGTCGCAAACCCTGAATCAATACGAACGTCGCGCCGAGCTGGTGCCCAAGCTGGTTAATTCGGTGAATGCCTACATGGTGAACGAACGTACGGTGCTGACCGAGGTGACCGAGGCCCGGGCCCAGGTGGGCAAGGTGCAGATCAATGTCAATGACGTGTCCGACCCGGCCCTGATGCGCCAGTTCGAACAGGCCCAGGCGCAGTTGTCGTCGGCGCTGTCACGCCTGATCGCTGTTTCTGAAAACTATCCTCAGCTGAAAAGCGATGGGTTGTTTCGCGACCTGATGACGCAGCTGGAAGGCACCGAGAACCGTATCGCCACCGAGCGTGGCCGGTTTGTGCGCGCCGTGCAGGAATACAACGTCTATATTCGCCAGTTCCCCACCCTGATCACCGCCAAGCTGTTTGGCTATGACGTGAAAGAGAACTACGGGGTTGATCGCCAGCCGGAAATCATGCGTAACCCCGAAGTGAAGTTTGATGTGCCGGGTAGTGCTGCGCCTGCAGGGGGTTGAACATGCTGAAGTCGTTAGCCGGTCCTGAAGTGGAGCTCGCAAGGGGTACGGCTGCTGTCACGACAGAGGCTGGATCAACCCCAAGGGTATGGGCTGCATGGGTTACAGAGGCCGGCATGGCGGTAAGGGCAGGTATTGAATCCCTGGGGCTCAGGTGGGGTCTTGCCGCCGTGCTGGCGGTCTGGCTGCTGCTGGTTGCCGGTCCGGTCGCTGCCCAGAACATACCCATCCCGGCCTTGCAGGCCCGTGTTACCGACACCACCGGCACCCTGGATGCTGCCACGGTGCAGTCGCTGGAAGCGCGTTTGGCCGACCTTGAAAAACGCAAGGGAGCCCAGGTGGCCGTGTTGATGGTGCCGACCACGGGTGACGAAGCGATCGAGCAGTATGCCGTGCGTGCGTTTGAGCAATGGCAGCTGGGCCGCAACAAGGTGGACGATGGCATTTTGCTGCTGGTGGCCAAAAATGACCGCGCCTTGCGTATTGAAGTCGGATATGGTCTGGAAGGGGCTGTGCCCGATCTGGTGGCGGGTCGCATCATCAATGAGCAGATCGTGCCGCATTTTCGTGACGGCGATTTTGCGGGTGGCGTGGTGGCCGGTGTGGATAGCCTGATTGCCCGGGTCAATGGGGAAGACCTGCCTGAACCGGAGGAGGCTTCGGATGCGGAAGACCTTGAGGCTTTTTTACTGGTGGCGCTGTTGGCGTTCATTACCATGCCGCTGGTGTCCGCGCTGGTCGCCGCAGGCCTGGTGTATTTGATCTGGGGCAGCTGGTTGCTGGCGCTGGCGGGCGCGGCAGGCATGTTTCTGATCAGCACCCTGTTCCGCGCCATGCGTAAAGGCGGTGGCGGCGGGGGCCGTGGCGGTCCGGGCGGCTGGGCGGATGGCGGAGGGGGTGGTTTTGGCGGTGGCGGGTTTGGTGGCAGCGGTGGTTTCAGCGGGGGTGGTGGCCGCAGCGGTGGCGGCGGCAGCTCGGGGCGCTGGTAATGCCGGCGCACCGTCGTGGGTCATCGCGCGCCCGCCGATACGCTGACGTGCCCGCGCGGGTAATCAGGCCTTGGTATAGGCGGTTTTCACAACCGTGAAAAACTCTTGTGCGTAACGGCCTTGTTCGCGCGGGCCGTAGCTTGAGCCTTTGCGCCCGCCAAACGGCACGTGGTAGTCGACCCCGGCCGTGGGTACGTTGACCATGACCATACCCGCCTGGATGGCGCGCTTGAAGTGGGTAGCGCGTTGCA
>JAAYID010000165.1 GCA_012744285.1 Alcaligenaceae bacterium | reverse complement strand
GTCCTGCATGGCGCGGTCGTGGCCTGAAATCACCAGTTGTGTCGGCGCATTGAGGTTCGCCAGGTAGACCGGGCAGGCCGGCGAATGCACCTGTTGGATCAGTGACCTGATGGTTTCTGTGTCCAGGCCGATGATGGCGGTCATACCGTGGTCGTGGGGAAATGCCGCTTCCATCAGCCGTCCCCGCAGGGCTGTAAAGCGCAGGGCGGCATCAAATGAAAGAACACCCGCAATGACGGCGGCTGGCGCGGCGCCAATCGACAGGCCGGTGACCCAGTCTGGTTCGGCGTGTGCACGGATAAGCCGACGGGCCATGGCCACACCGGCGATCAGCAGGCACAGTTGTACGTTGCGGCTGTGCTGCAAGGCTTGCGCGGAGTCGAGCGCAAGGGGGTCGGTCGCCAGAGCGTCTGCGGCGTATTCAAGCGTACGCCTGATTTCGGGGTGGTCGGGCAGGCGATGCAGCATGCCGGGCTGTTGCCCCCCCTGGCCGGGGAACATGAACAGGGTGCTCATGGGTGCGTGTGGTCAGTGGGTGCGCGTGAAGGCCCGCTCATGGTGTCTTCAGGCATTGTGTGGCGTCGCCACGGCGTTTCCCCACGGTGCAGGGCAATGTTGACCGGACCATGGCTGGTTTTCAGCAACATGCTGCGGGGATGATGGCGCCACTCATTAAAGGCGAAGGCGCCGTCACCCGTGTCAACCTGCATATCGACCCGGCCAGGTGCCTGGTCGATCCACTGGCCCAGATGCCGGGCATCGCTGGTGCTTAAAGGGGTATGAAGGCGGATGATCAGGTCAAGGTCGCTTTCGGCGTTGCAGGCCATATGGCCGGTGGCCAGCGTGTAGCCAACGCTGCCTGTTGGCCCCCATGACGCGTCGAAGTGGTCTAGCCGGGGCGCAAGATAATCCAGGGCTCGCAGTGCGGGAAGGGCGTCGAGCCTTGCGAGTTGTCCGGTATCAACGGTGTGTCTGGCCAGAATGTGTGGGGGTTGCAAGTTTGGCCAGGGGCGTTGTGCGGCGAGATCTTCCGGGCGTATGTGACGGGTGATGGTATCGGGGCTTAGCCACGCCGCCAGACGCTGGTGGCGCTGGACGCCGCGCAGGCCGACAGGCAGGCGTCCGTAGGGGTCACGCAGGTCGCGCCGCACGACAACCGGTCTCGTGGAGATGTCGCTACCCGTCGCCCATTCGGGAACGGGGGTTGCGGTGGCCGGGCCCAAGGCGGTCGGGGTCGAGAACCAGAGGAGGTCGTGGGGCTGGTAAATGATGGCGCAGTTTTTGGTCATCGCAGGCGTTTATCGACGTACGTTTATCGGGATCCCGTCAGGGTTGGTATACGCAACGGTGTGGCGTGTCGCGTACCGGGTTAGCGTCAGCGGGGGCTGGACCATTGCTGTTTCAGACGTTCCCGGACGTCATCGGTCGCCTTTCGCAGGCCGCCGCCAGGGCGTTCCAGTGCATCGGCGGCAACCGTTAACGGGATTTCGATGGCGTCGGTCAAGCGGCGGATGACGGCACGGCAATCTTCGTCCGAAGGGCGCTCTGCGTTATCTACATGCAGCGTGTCCCAGAGCAGCCCGAGCGTTTTGTAGTGCTCAATGCCATAGCCCATGGGGGGTACTGTTTTGGCCAGTTCGTCCAGGGCGTCAATGCTGCGTTGTGTTACGCGCGCCGCCGAGGCTTTGCCCATGGCGTGCAGTTGCACGCCGGGGTCATCCAGGGCGATCAAGCGGTGGGCCTGATAGCCGTGTGCCAGATAGGCACCCGAAATGGCTTGGCCGACAATCAGGCCGATGACACGATGGCCGGCGATGCGAGCGTGTATCCAGGCGCTGACCGCAGCGGCCAGCGCCTGGTGCAGCCCCTGAGTTTCTTCAAGTCGGCCATAGGCCTGGCTGGGGACATCCACCAGCGCGATCAGGGTGCGCTGGTGCGGCTGGTTGCGGTCAGCGTCGATGGTGTCGTGAATCAGCTGTGCCAGCCCCCAGCCCTCGGCCAACCCGACCTCACCGTGACGGGCGCGCGGAAACGGGCTGTGCGGGTCGGGGACGACGGCGATCAGACGACAGGCATGGCCATTGAGGGTTGCATCGGCATACTGGATGGCGGCACAGTGGGTGCTCTTGACGGGCTGGTCTGCGGCCAGGGCGCGTAGCCAGGCGTCGCCGCGCCCGGCTCGATGGGGCGCCGTCTCTGGATGCAGATTTGCTGCTGCGGCTTGATGGGCAATCGGGGACTGCCCTCGGTGTGTAGGGTCCACCGGGTGTTTGGACGCCGGCATTTCGGCCAGTATTTTCAAGTGTGTTTGGGCGGCTTTCAGCCTGTCGCTGCGAAAGGTCGCGGGGATGCCACGTTGAAGCAGGGTGTCGATATGTTGGCGTAGCTGGCCGGCGTCGTCGCTGGAGAAGATGTCGGCCAGCCCGGTTGCGCAGCGCTGTTCGCCGCCGGTCATGGACCAGATCAGCGGTTTGTCGCCGGCGTTGAGCTCGTCGATACCGGCTTCCTGTTCAATGACGGTGGGGCCATTCAGCCCCAGCCGGGCCTCGCGCGTCATGATCAGGGCGCTGCACAGCCCGGCGGCGATCGACATGCCGCCGTAGCAGCCTACCGGCCCGGTGATTACGCCAATGACGGGGGCATGACGGCGCAGCCGGACAATGGCGCTGTGGATGTCGCCAATGGCGGCCAGGCCCAGGTTGGCTTCCTGCAGCCGTACGCCACCGGTTTCCAGCAGCAACAGTGCGGCGGTATCGATGCCCTGCCGGTTGTCATGGATGGCAAGCTCCAGGGCGGCAGCGATTTTTGCACCGCTCACTTCCCCCAGGCTGCCGCCCTGGAAGTTGCCGTCGATGGCAATGGCGACTACAGGTCGGCCTTTGATGCGGCCTTTCATCAGGACGACGCCGTCGTCAGACTGTGTGACGATGCCCTGCCTTGGCAGCCACGGTGAGGTAAGGTGCTCGAACGGCCCCAGCAGTTCACGGGCGCTGTTGTCGTCCAGCAGGCGCTGCAGGCGTTGACGTGGGGCGTATTCGATAAGGCTGTCGCGATTAATGGGTGTGTTCATAAGGAGTCTCGTGGTCAGCCAGCTCGAAGGCCTGCTCCAGACGCAGCCTGACGACGCCGGGCGTTGCGCCGTTGTCATTGATTTCGATATGGGCCGCCGGCCTGGGGAAAGTGTCGAAGAAGCGATTCAGTACGGCCGCCCAGAGCGTTTTTTTTCCGTTGACCGCTGTCGTAATCGTGACGCGTGTCAGCGTTGATGGGGCGGGCGATAGCAGGATTTCCAGGTCGCCTGAGGCCACCACACCGGTGCGAACCGAAGCGCGAAGGGGCGTGCCTGCCTGAAATTCAAAGGTTAATGTTTCCATGAGATCACGCCTTGGAGGTTCTGTCGTGTTGCGAGGGAGAGGGCGAAAAGTGGTGGTGAAGCCGGTCCAGAAAGAGCGTGGCGGCCAGCAGGTCGGCGGCGCCACCGGGTGACAGGCGCTGCTCTTTGGCCACGGTGTTCAAGGCGGTCAGGGCGATGCGCCCTTCTGGCGTTGTGCTGCCACCGAGTTGAAGCACCTGTCGGGCACCCGCCTGCATTCGGGTTAGGGCCGTCGGGCCCGCGCGCGACAGCAGGCAGGTGTCATCCAGTGTGGCGATCAGGGCGAGCAGGGTATCCAGGCGAGCCTGCTGTTCGTTGTGCCCGGCGTTACGCCGGTGCTGAAGCGTCGGCAATCCGATGCGCGTAACATGGGGAAACCCGGCCTGGGCTTGCCCCTTGGCGCCGTTCACACGGTAGCGCTTGCAGGCAATGGTGCCCTTGTTTGGTGGTTGTGCCGGTGCAAACAGGTCAGGGCAGCGGGCCAGTTGTGCGGCCTGGCGCGTGATGGCGGTAAGACTTGGGGT
>JAAYID010000164.1 GCA_012744285.1 Alcaligenaceae bacterium | reverse complement strand
TTGTTGACCAAGATACCTGGCGTCAAGCGCAGCTCGACATCACATACGGTTGACCGCGTGTGTTGCGGGTAAAGCGGGTTGGTATTGTGTCGGGGAGGAGGGATTGAGGCTGTGCGACAGGCGCAGGTCTTGCGTCTTTACCATGCTGAACGATGGCGCATAGGCACCATCGCGACCCAGCTCAACCTTCACCGCGACACCGTGGCCCGGGTGCTGGCCCTGGCCGGCTTGCCACCGATTGAGCCCGCGCAACGGGCGTCCATGATTGATCCGTACATGCCCTTCATCCGGCAGACCCTGGAGACGTTCCCCAAACTCACGGCCACCCGACTTTACGAGATGGTGCAACAACGGGGCTACCTTGGCAGTGCCAGCCGGTTTCGTCAGCAAATTGCACTGTGCCGGCCTCGGCCCGTCGCACAGGCCTACCTTCGCTTGCGCACCTTGCCCGGTGAACAGGCCCAATGCGACTGGGGGCACTTTGGTCATATTCAGATCGGTCAGGCCCGACGCCCGCTCATGGCCTTTGTGATGGTGCTGTCCTGGTCGCGCCAGGTGTTCTTGCAGTTTTTTATGAATGCCACCACAGCAAGCTTTATCCGGGGTCATGTGGCGGCGTTCCAGGCCTGGCAAGGGGTGCCCAGAGTCGTTCTGTACGACAATCTCAAGAGTGCGGTGCTCGAGCGCAAGGGTGATCTCATCCGCTTTAACCCCGAACTGCTGTCGCTCAGTGCGCATTACCGCTTCGAGCCGCGACCCGTGGCCCCGGCCCGTGGCAACGAGAAGGGGCGCGTCGAGCGTGCCATCCGCTACATCCGGGACGCCTTCTTTGCGGGGCGCCAGTTCGATAGCCTGGAGGATCTGAACACCCAGGCCCGTCTCTGGTGCGAGCAGGTGGCCGGTGAGCGACGTTGTCCCGAGGACGCAACACTGACCGTCAGGGCCAGCGCCACCGAGGTGCGTATTCTGGGCGATCAGGGGGTGATTGCCACCCACCCACGTCACTACGACCGTCACCAACAGGTCGAGCAGGCCACCCACGTGGCCGACCTGGTCCAGTACAAACGGGCCGCCCGGCATCACCGGGCCGCTGACCGGTTGCTCAAGGCCTTGCCCGAATGCGCCGCGCTGCTGACACAGGCCGCAGAACGGGGTGAACCCCTGGCCCGCACGGCCAGCACGCTCATGGATCTGTTGCAGCGCTACGGCGTGCACGAGATGCGCCGGGCCGTCCAGGAGGCCATCGCCCGCGAGGTCCCTCACCCCAATGCCGTAAGACTGGCCCTGGAACGGGCCCGCCATGCCCGACAAACCCCGCTGCCGGTCGGGGTCACGCTGCCCGAGCACATCAAACAACGCGACCGGATCGTGGTGCCGCACGCCTTGGCCGGTTACAACAACTTGCTGGGGCAGAGCCACGATGATCAACACTGAGGCCTTACTCAAACGCGCCCGGGAACTCAAATTGCATGGCCTGGTCAGTCGCTGGTCAGAATGCTCGCAGGCCGACTGGGTCGCCTCCTTGATCGAGTGGGAGGAGCAGGCACGAACGCGTCGCTCGCTGGAGCGGTGCCTCCGGGCTGGGCAAGACCACGATTGCACAGAACATGGCCTACCAGGCCGTGCTCAATGGCCACACGGTGCTGTTCACGACCGCCGCCCAGATGCTCGGGGACCTGGCGGCGCTGGACTCGGACTCGCTGCTGCGCAGGCGACTGCGTCAGTACGCGGCCCCCGATCTGTTGTGCGTGGACGAGGTCGGTTACCTGTCGTACTCCAACCGCCATGCCGACCTGTTGTTTGAACTGATCAACCGTCGGCATGAGAAGAAGAGCACCGTCATCACGACCAACAAGTCCTTTGCCGAATGGTCCGAGGTCTTTCCCAATGCGGCGTGCGTGGTGGCCTTGATTGACCGACTGGTTCACCACGCCGAGATCGTCCCGATTCAAGGCAGCTCCTACCGCCACAAGGAGGCCCAGGAGCGTGCCACAAACAAGCAAATCCGCAAAAAGAAATCCGGAGCCCCATCATGAATGTTCAACGAACAGGCATTACGCACATGATCAACGCGACATGGACACCTGAGCAGGCCGCCGCCGTCTATGAGTGCCTCAGTGCGCTGACCGAAACACTCCTGGCGCACTACGGCATCGCCATCCATGCGTTCTATAAATACGAGCGGTGCACAGGGCACGGCCTCATGGGCAACAGTGACTCGATGAACAATCAACCCGAGTTGCCATTCTGAGGCCTGCTGAACATTAAAACCCACAACCTTCATGCAAAGGGGCAGCGCAAGCTGCCCCTTTGCATTGGCCGAAACATACTGACGCCGTCATTTAACGCCGTCAAATAACCGCGCTTTCTTGTCAGCGCTAACATTTCAGTCCAACAAGTCGAATTCGGCAGGAACAAGGAGCTTATGGCGTCTGCATACGCAACAAAGCCGCCCGAAGGCGGCCTTGCTGATGACCTCTGGTCGAACAAGGCAGAGCTTAATGCAGCACAGCCAGCGCGACCTCAGGTGCCTTGTCCAGAATCTTCAACAATGACTTGGCTGCCCCGGTGGGGCTGCGTTTGCCCTGCTCCCAATTGCGGATGGTTTCGATAGGCACGTCGATACGTTCAGAGAACTGCGCCTGGCTCAGCCCTAGCCGCCTGCGCACACGTTTGGCGAAACGGGCAGCATCCTGCATGGCTTCAGCATCATCGGC
>JAAYID010000163.1 GCA_012744285.1 Alcaligenaceae bacterium | reverse complement strand
ATCTTGACCCGCTCGAACCCGCTGTCCTTAGTGTCACGCAAATCAACAGCGGAACCGCCGATAACGTCATCCCCGATTCGGCCGAAATCCGGGGCACGGTTCGTACGCTATCCGAGGAAGCCCTTGATCTTATCGAAGGTCGCATGACCGATATCGTCGAACATACCGCACGCGCGTTCAACTGCACCTCGAAATTCGTCTTTGCACGCAAGTATCCACCCACGGTCAATCACCCGCTCGAGGCTGCCCTTTGCACCGAAGTAGCGCGTGAGCTGGTGGGCAATGACCTCGTCTTCGAAAACATCCGGCCCTCAATGGGCGCCGAAGATTTTGCATTCATGCTGAAAGAAAAACCGGGCTGTTACCTCTGGATCGGCAGTGGTGACGGTGATCATCGCACCAAAGGCCATGGCCTGGGGCCGTGTACCCTGCACAACGGCAGTTACGACTTCAACGACAACCTGCTGCCCATTGGCGCCAGTTTCTGGGTCAACCTGACACGGCGCTGGCTGGCAGCCAACGCCAAAGCGTAACAAGGCGTGCACACCATGGAGCAACCCACGCCACCTGTCGGCACGCCAGTCAATGAACCTATTGTCATTCCAAGACGGCTTGACCCTGAAGACGCGCAACAAGCGCTGCAAAAACTGCAGGGCATCCTGAAACGCCAGGAAGTCGTCGAGACACTGGCGCACCGGCAATACGAAGACAACGACAAATCGAACCTGCTCGAGGGCATTGTCCATCGCCAGCACGAAAACGAAATCAAGGCGCTCATCAACGACCTGCATCCGTCTGATATCGCTTTCATTCTCGAATCGTTGCCGGTCGAAGAACGTCAAGCCGTATGGCAACTGGTCAACCCCGAGTTTGATGCCGACGTGCTTCTTGAAATCGACGACTGGGCCCGCGAGTCGCTCATTGAGTCGATGGATCACGATGACCTCGTGGCGGCAACCGAGGCCATGGATGCCGACGAGATCGCCGACCTGGTGGCCGACCTGCCACCTGCGGTGGTCGCCGAGGTGCAAAAGGGTCTGACCGAGGAAGAGCGCGCACAACTGATCGAGGCCATGGGTTACCCGGAAGGTACCGTGGGCGCCATGATGGACTTCGAAATGGTCCGGGTCCGTGAAGACGTATCGCTTGAGGTAGTGCTCCGGTATCTGCGCCGCCTGCAAGAACTGCCCGACCATACCGATCAGATTTTCGTGGTTGATCGGCAAGACAAGCTGCTGGGGGTGCTACCGGTTTCAAAACTGCTGGTCAGCGAGCCGGAAGCCGATGTGAAGGCAGTCATGCAAAAAGACTTCCTGACCTTGAATCCGCTTGACTCTGATGCCGATGCCGCCGGTGCGTTCGAACGCTATGACCTGGTATCGGCCCCCGTCATGGATGACCAGGGTCGCCTGATCGGCCGCGTGACCATTGCCGAAGTGGTTGACGTCATTCAGGAAGACTCGCAAGAGCAAGCCCTGTCCCGGGCCGGCCTGCAAGAAGAAGACATGTTCGCTCCGGTCATCAACGCGATCCGCAACCGGGCACCCTGGCTGATGGTGAACCTGGTGACTGCATCAGTGGCGTCATTTGTGGCGTCGCGTTTCGAAGATACCGTCAGCCATATCGTCATTCTGGCGTTCCTCATGTCGATCGTCGCGGGTATTGGCGGCAACTCCGGCAATCAAACCATGACCATGGTCATCCGCGCCCTGGCAGTCGGCCGGGTTACCGGGGCCTCAACATGGCAGCTGGTGCAACGTGAAATCAAGGTTACCTTCATGGTGGGCCTGGCGGGCAGCCTGGTCGCCGCCAGTTTTGCCTGGGCCATTTCAGGGTCGTGGGCCATTGCGATTGTGATGATTGTTGCCATGATCGGCAACATGCTGGTGGGGGCATCACTGGGGGTGCTTATTCCGGTTCTGCGTGACCGCTTCGGCAAAGATCCTGCAATGGGATCATCGGTGCTACTGACGTTTGCCACTGATTCGCTGGGCTTTTTTATTTTTCTGGGGCTGGCGTCGCTGTTTCTGCTTTGATGGTGTGACCTGGTCTGCACAGGTCTGCCGCTGGTTGCTGATTGGTGCAGGGGTGTCGGGCTGCGGGCATCGCACGGCCCCTTCGGGGCTTCCCGGCGCTTCAGCACAACGCGGGGCGGGCGCTAAACTCGCCGGCTCGACCCCGTGGGTCGAAAGCGCCGGCTCAGACACCGCCCCCTTGCCTCCCCGCGTTGCGCCGAAGCGCCGGCGTGCTCAAAGCCCTTTCGCCCGACACCCCCGCACCAACCAGGAGCCAAATTGAGTGGCGATCCCAGCCAGGAGAGAATAAAACGACTGTCCAAGGCCACCTGAGGCTGCACGAAGCGGGGCCAAGCCCCACAAAATCAGGCCAGCTTGCCGTGGCAGTGCTTGTACTTCTTCCCGGACCCGCAAGGACACGGATCATTACGCCCGACACGCGGCACATCACCGGCCGGAATAGCCTCTTCAGGCAGCCCGGGATCCTCACCACTAAGCGCTGCGTCATAATCGGCATGATGGTAAGTAACCTCGCCAATGCCCGAAGCCGGATCGGGTTCGGGCACTTCAACCTGCTCGGGCGTCTGGATACGGACTGTCAGCAAAACCCGCACCACTTCGGTTCGAACGCGATCAAGCATGTTCGAGAACAGCTCAAAGGCCTCACGCTTGTATTCTTGCTTGGGATCTTTCTGGGCATAACCGCGCAGGTGAATGCCCTGACGCAAATGATCCAATGCCGACAAATGACTGCGCCAGTTGGTATCAATGGACTGCAGCAGCACGGAACGCTCAAACGGCGCCCAGTTATCACGGCCCACCAAATCTACCTTGGTCTGGTACACCAAACGACCCTCAGAAAGGACACGCTCAAGCAGGTCGTCATCCGTCAGGTTCGGCTCTTGTTCAAGCATGTCGGCCAAAGGCATATGAATAGCCCAGTCAGACTCAAGTGTTGCCTGTAAACCGGCCACATCCCATTGCTCTTCAACAGATTCTTCCGGCACATGGCTGCGAAACACTTCGGTGAGTGTTGCCTGAAGCAAATTGGCAACGGTATCGCCCACATCGGCCGCATCCAGAACTTCATTGCGCTGGGTGTAAAGCACCTTGCGCTGATCGTTGGAGACATCGTCGAACTGGAGCAACTGCTTGCGGATATCGAAGTTGCGGGCCTCAACCTTGCGCTGAGCCGACTCAATCGAGCGCGATACCATGCGCGCCTCAATGGGCTCGCCTTCCGGCAAACGCAGACGATCCATAATGGCACGCACCCGGTCGCCTGCAAATATTCGCATCAGCGAATCTTCGAGCGACAGATAGAAACGCGATGACCCGGGATCACCCTGACGACCAGCGCGACCACGCAACTGATTGTCGATACGGCGAGACTCGTGGCGCTCGGTGCCGATGATACGCAAACCGCCAGCCGCCTTGACCTGCTCATTCAACGGCTGCCATTCGGCCTTGATCTGCTGGATACGTGCCTGCTTTTCAGCATCGGAAAGAGTGTCATCGGCACGGACCAGATCAACCTGTTTCTCAACGCTTCCACCCAGCACGATATCGGTACCGCGCCCCGCCATATTGGTAGCAATAGTGATGCGACCCGGCTTGCCGGCTTCGGCAACGATTTCGGCCTCACGGGCATGCTGCTTGGCGTTCAGCACCTCGTGCGGAAACCCCGCCTTGCCCAACGCGGCAGAAAGACGCTCGGAGTTTTCAATACTGGTGGTGCCCACCAGAACAGGCTGACCGCGTTCGTGGCAATCTTTGATATCGGCCAGAATCGCGTTGTATTTTTCAGCGTCGGTTTTAAAGATCTGGTCATTCTGGTCGATACGAGCCATCGGCCGGTTGGTCGGGATGAGAACTGTTTCAAGACCATAGATTTCCTGGAATTCATACGCTTCGGTATCGGCCGTACCGGTCATGCCGGACAGCTTCTCGTACATGCGGAAATAATTCTGGAAGGTAATCGAGGCCAGCGTCTGGTTTTCATTCTGGATCTTGACGCCCTCTTTGGCTTCGACTGCCTGATGCAGGCCATCGGACCAGCGACGCCCGGCCATCAGGCGACCGGTGAACTCGTCGACAATGGTGACTTCGTCGTTGGCAACCACATAATGCTGATCCTTGAAGAACAGATTATGGGCGCGCAGCGCCACCATGAGGTGGTGAATGAGCGTAATGTGACGCGGATCGTAAAGCGATTCGCCTTCAGGCAACAACCCGATACGTGACAGGATTTCTTCGGCGTGCTCCATGCCCGACTCGGACAAGTGCACCTGTTGGCCTTTTTCATCCACCCAGAAATCGCCTTCGGGCTCGGGCTCGTGCGGACGGGGCTCGGAGGCCATGCGTGTCAGCATGGGCGGCACCGCATTCATGCGGATATAAAGATCCGTGTGATCTTCGGCCTGCCCGGAAATAATCAGGGGAGTACGGGCTTCATCAATGAGGATCGAGTCAACTTCGTCGACAATCGCAAAATTAAGACCGCGCTGGCGGCGGTCTTCGGCGCGATATTCCATGTTGTCGCGCAGGTAATCGAAACCAAACTCGTTGTTGGTGCCGTATGTAATATCAGCCGCGTAAGCCGCGATTTTTTCTGCGTTGTCTTGCTGGGGCACGACCACCCCTACCGACAAACCCAGAAAATTGTACAGCCGACCCATCCAGCCTGCGTCCCGGCGTGCCAGGTAATCATTGACGGTGACCACATGAACGCCCTTACCTGCTACCGCATTCAGGTACACCGCCAGCGTCGCCATAAGGGTTTTACCCTCGCCGGTACGCATTTCGGCAATTTTGCCATTATGCAGCGCAATAGCCCCGAGCATCTGGACATCAAAGTGGCGCATGCCAAACACACGCTTGCTGGCCTCGCGAACGACCGCAAAGGCCTCGGGCAACAGATTGTCGAGTGTTTTCCCTTCAGCCAACTGCGCTTTGAACTGGGCGGTTTTCGCCTGAAGCTGCTCATCGGACAAGGCGGCCAGCGAGGGCTCAAGCGCATTGATTTGGGCGACCAGCTTGCGATACTGTTTAAGGATCCGGTCGTTGCGGGTACCTAAAAGCTTTTTAAGCAGAGAAACCATAGTTCTTCGTATAAGTTGGCGGCAGCGCCGCAAGAAAACAATACAGTTTAACGCACCTGTGCCCGACTGGTCTGATCATCATTTTGCGCCCGCGCAACAAGGGTTTTTGCAGCGTCGGGCTTATCGAGAAACAGGCGAGGGTCCAACGGGTGACCCGCCATACGCACTTCAAAGTGCAAATGCGGGCCAGTCGAACGCCCTGTCGAGCCAACATGCCCGATAAGCTGGCCTTTCTCGACCAAATCACCTACCTTGACTTCAATAGTTGATGCATGCGCATAACGCGTCATCAAGCCATTGCCATGCTCGATTTCGATGGTTTTCCCGTAACCCGACTGATAACTGGCTACCGCAACCACCCCACCGGACGCCGCATGAATCGGAGTACCCTGCGGTGCAGAAAAATCAAGCCCTTCGTGCATTGAACGCCGCCCGGAGATTGGGTGACGACGCCAGCCGAACGATGAGCTTAGATACGGCACGTTAACCGGTGCATAGGTAGGCAGACTCGCTTCCTGGCCGGCCCGCTGCGTCATGACGAGATCCAGCATGGCAAAATTATTGCGCTGCATGGCCAATCGTTGCTCAAGCAGATCAAGTTCACGGCCCAGTGTTTCTGCCGAATCATACGGCAATGCAAAGCCGGCAGGCTCATCAAGCACCAGCCCGATATCATCCGTGCCCGCCCCCTCATCGGTGGCAGTAGCCACACCGGCTGCCTGGGCTACACGCTTGCTGACGGTGTCCATTTCAATGACACGGGCCTGCAATTCCCCCATTTTGGCCGAGAGCTGATGCAAGTTGGCGCGCAACAACCCCGAGTCTTGCACCGCCCGGTCATACGTCAACGATGCCGCATCAACGGTCATCAGGGTGTCAGGTTTGGAAAAATAAGCCTGCAACCAGGCTCCGGCACCCGCCGAACCAAAGACCAAGGCTACAACGGCAGGCACGACGACCCAACGTCGGCGCCCGTTAGGGCTAGAATGACTGGCAGAAGCCTCTGCCGTCTGACGACTGTCTTTCACTGTTAAATTCCTTGCTTGTTACTGCCTATGTCTGATGCATCACGTCGCGCCGGCCCGTTTTCGGGGCGCAATACCGGCCACACGGTTATCGAGTGGCTAAATAATGACCAACAGGGGGGCAACGTGCTGGCAACCGCACAGCGGCTGCTGCAACTTGAGCGCGCCGCACAGAAAGCCCTGCCGCCAGCCCTGGCGGGCAGCTGCCGTGTTGCACGCGTGGAAGACGGACTGCTGACGCTGGCAGTACCCAGCGCCGCGCACGCCTCGAAACTTCGACAACTTGCGCCCAGAATCGTTCAATTATTGGCTCACGCCGGATGGAACCTTAACGAAATCAGTATCAAGGTTCAAGCCAGCCTGGCTACAAACAGCACACCACCGCCAAGACCCAAAGACATCAATCCGCTGGATGCATCCGCCATCGCCGCCTTTGAAAACTTGCGAGAAAATACGCCACCTGGCCCACTGGCAGACGCCCTGGCCCGTCTGATAGCGCGGCACAAATAAAAACGGCTAACCAACCGTCCAAAAAAAACCACCCGATGCAGGTGGTTTTTTATTTGCAAATCAGTTTAACCGAAGTCGGTCAAGCAAGTTTCCATTCGTGCACGAACGCCTTGGGTGCCGTCGCAGCCGAATCATAAGTCACGATTTCCCAGGCAGACTCGTCGGCCAGCAAGGCACGTGCCAGCTGGTTATTGAGACCATGACCCGATTTGCAGGCCACGTAGCGTGCCACCAGTGGCTTGCCGATAAGATACAAATCGCCAATGGCATCGAGAATTTTATGTTTGACGAACTCATCTTCGTAACGCAGGCCATCGGAATTCAGGACGCGGTATTCGTCCATGACGATGGCATTGTCGAGGCTGCCACCCCGCGCCAGGCCAGCAGCGAGCAACGCTTCCAGCTCGTTTACAAAACCAAACGTGCGCGCCCGCGCAATGGATTTGACGTAAGAATCATTCGCGAAGTCAATTTCAGCAAAATTTGCCGTGGCATCAATGGCGGGATGACGAAAATCAATGGAAAATGACAAAGCAAAACCATCGTAGGGCTCAAGACGCGCCCATTTCAGATCATTACCCTCACCCTCACGGACCTCGATGGGTTTGAGAACACGCAAGAATTTCTTTGCAGCGGGTTGCTCCTGGAGGCCCGCAGAACGCAGCAGATACACAAACGTACCCGCGCTGCCATCCATGATGGGCACTTCTTCGGCGTCAAGATCGACATGCAGGTTATCGATGCCCAAACCGGCCAGTGCCGACATCAGGTGTTCTACCGTGGACACCCTGGCCTTGTCTTTTTGCAAAACCGACGCCATGCGTGTTCCGCCCACCAAGCTGGCCTGGGCCGGCAGATCGACAACCTCGGGAAGATCAACCCGATGGAACACAATACCGGTATTCGGTTCGGCCGGACGCAATGTCAAGGTGACACGACGGCCCGAGTGCAGACCAACGCCGGTCGTGCTGACAGATTTTTGAAGGGTACGCTGACGTAACATGATGATAAATAACGCTTGAAAAGCAGCGTCGTTATAGTT
>JAAYID010000162.1 GCA_012744285.1 Alcaligenaceae bacterium | reverse complement strand
GCGCAAGACCCCGGCGTACACGACAGACTGGAGTCAGATCGTGGAAAACAGACGGTAACTGATGGTGTAAGACCCTATTGGCGGAAGGATTGCACAAAAGTAGTTTATAGACTACATTTAACCCATAATAGAGCTCAAACAGACTGATACCTACCAAAAGTGGGAAGCTCGCCTCAGCGATAAACGAGCAAGAACCATAATCGCAACGCGCTTGATGCGCTTGGCGGAAGGATTGCCGGGCGATGTTGAACCGGTTGGTAACGGGGTTAGTGAGTTACGAATTCATTACGGCCCAGGTTATCGCGTTTACTTCCAACGACGAGGCAATCTTCTGGTTGTACTGCTATGCGGCGGTGACAAACACACCCAAGCCCGAGATATTGCGACCGCGAAGAGGCTCGCCAACGAATGGAACGAAAAAAATGACTGAAAAACTGACAACCTATGATCCAGCAAAGGCCTTGGTCGATGATGAGGAAATTGCTTTTTTTATGGCTGACGCTTTTGAAACAGGCGATGCCGCTTATATTGCCAAGGCACTTGGTGTGGTTGCTCGTGCCAAGGGAATGGCAGAAATCGCTCAAAAAACTGGGCTTTCACGTGAGCAGCTTTATCGATCATTCAGTGAGCGTGGAAATCCGACGCTGAAAACCACACTGGCCGTGATGCGGGCGCTTGGCATTGAAATGACGGCCAGGCCCCATGCTACCCATTGAGAACACAGACCTATCGTCCGAGAGTTATCCCCACAAACTGTGAATAACTCTCGGGAAAACCTCATGAAAAGTCATGTAACTACAGGCGCCACAATGGTTTTCATACAGGTGGGTTCGCACTGCACAATGACCTGAAAATGTTCACAACAGCAGCCCCACCCCATGGGCAAGGCGTTCTGTCATGAAATCACGTAACTCAGGGGGTAAGAACTCAAATGCCACAGACGCATGGCTTTGAACGCGTTTAATCAACTGATCCAGATGGTGCTCGGTATGCGCAAAACACATGCCCGAGGCCGTTGCCCAACGCTGAACAGCAAACTCAAGAAGCGGAATATCGATAGCATCTGACGGCAAGACAGGCTTGACCAGCCAATACCTTTCCTGATCCTGAACAGTCGCTTTGGGACGCGCCCCACCCATACTGGGCATTGCGGCCATACCGGCCTACAGTGACCCATTCACCGTTATCAGGGCGCTGTAAATAGATATAAAGACCATCAGAAATAGTCATCATCGCCACCCAAACCGCTGACTCGCGCGTTGGGACTGCCATCGAACCAGGCCGCCGAAGGCATGGGCACGACAGCATCCATTAACCCGAGCGCGTTCAACGCTGCAAGATAAGTGCCTGCAGCAACAGACGGATCACCCGACTCGAGGCGACGCAGCGTGCTTTCCGAAATATCAATGCGCAGACAAAAATCCACAGCTTTGATTTTCTGACGCACCCGTTGCACACGCACGCAACGCCCCCAAACGGCAAGTCTGGCGTTAATATTTGGATGCAGGAAGGGTTCTGAAACAAGTTTTTTCGGCATAAAACCTTTCATAGATAACGTATTATGAACCATAAAACATTATCTATGAACGAACATCGTTGACAACGGGCCAATCAAGCCAGCCGCTTCAGCAAGGCCTGGGCGGTGGGCTCGGAGGATGCCGGATTCTGACCTGTGATCAACAAACCGTCGCTGACCACATACGGCTGCCAGTCATCGGCTTTGCGGTAGGTACCGCCGTTCTGCTTGAGCATGTCTTCCACCAGGAACGGCACCACGGTGGTCAGGCCAACCGCCTCTTCCTCGGTATTCGAGAACCCGGTCACCGACTTGCCCTGAACCAGGGGTTTGCCATCAGGCGACTTCGCATGACGCAGCACGCCAGGGGCATGACATACGGCCGCAACCGGCTTGCCAGCAGCCAACGTGGCTTCAATCAGTGCAATTGATGTGGTGTCTTCCGCAAGATCCCACAGCGGGCCATGCCCCCCGGATAAAACACGGCGTCGAAATCAGCGGCCGAGACATCCTTCAGATCGTGCGACGTGAGAATCATCAGAATTTTCATGAGGTGCCTTCTTTGAATGGGGATGGAAAATCGGGCGATCATGCCGGCGAGACTTTTGTCGCCAGCGACGCAGAACTGAAGCGGCCAGAATATAACCTGTTACGGTTTGCCGCCTGAACCCTGAAACCGGGAGTTTTTAATGCTGAAATTTACCGCCTGGCGGGGGCAGCATGGCCCCGGTTATGACCCGCTTCCTGAGCCCAAAGCCTATTGCTTTCAAAGCCGGCACGCAAGTCTTTCTTTTGGTGCCGAACGGGTGGCGCGGCACTATGCGCTGCACCCCAACACGCCCAGACTTGATGGCCTGAATGGCACCTGCCCACGCTTGATTCAGGCAGAGTTAACGGTCAATCGACCCGTAATTTTCAATAAAGACGATGCCTTTGTTGAGATGGAAGATTTAATTGAAAAAATCGGCGAAAAGAACGTCTAGACCATTGCCCTTCTCCATGCCCAATGGTTCTACAACACCAATCTTTGGGATAGCGAGTTCGGCCATACCTATCCCACTATGCACGCCCTTCTCGATCATCGGCCCGAACTTCTGAAAACCCTTTATGTGCAGATTTATCCGCTGTTGGACGACCCAAGGGTCATTGACCTAATGCGCACCTCAGGATTTGATGGCGCCATTTACGCGGGGACTGGCGCATTTCCTGACGAGCCCGAGTATCGTGTGTTTGAT
>JAAYID010000161.1 GCA_012744285.1 Alcaligenaceae bacterium | reverse complement strand
TGACCTTGCTTCCGGTCACCATCTTCATGTACCGGGCCCAGCAAGGTGCGGCCGACCCCACACTGGTGTTTCTGCCCATTTTGCTGGCGACAAGCGCGTCGTCACTGGCCGGCTTGCTGGCCGTCGCTCTGGTCCAGCGCATTCGCCTGACCGACCCGGTCGTCATGCTCTGGCTGGGCACGCTGGTGGTTGCGCTGGGCGGCCTGATGGCCCTGCTGGCTACGCTCAGTGCCACTGCCCTGGCGGCGCTTTCATCCTTGGCGGGCAACCTGTCCTTGTTCGGTCTGATTCTTGCCTTTCTGGTCGTTGGGGCCTGGCGAAGGGTCGGCGTTTATGATGCGTTTATCGATGGTGCCAAAGAAGGGTTTGACATTGCAAAAAGCCTGTTGCCCTACCTGGTTGCCATGCTATGTGCCATTGGTGTTCTGCGTGCGTCTGGCGCGCTGGACGCCGCTCTGGATGGGCTACGCTGGCTGATCACGCAAGCCGGACTGGACAGCCGTTTTGTGGACGCCATGCCCACAGCATTGGCCAAACCGTTCTCGGGCAGCGCTGCACGGGCCCTGATGCTTGAAACCATGGAGCACTTCGGCGTCGACAGTTTCCCGGGGCTGCTGGCGGCAACGGTTCAGGGCAGCACCGAAACCACGTTTTATGTACTTGCAATCTATTTTGGCGCAGTGGGCGTGCAACGGGCGCGCCATGCCGTAGGCTGCGCCCTGGTGGCCGACGTGGCCGGAATCAGTGCGGCTATCGGGGTGTGCTACTGGTTCTTTGGCTGAACAGGGCATCGGCCAGCGCCATATACTGCGTCACCGATACATCTTCGGCACGGGCGGTTTCCGGAATATCGAGACCCTGCCAATCAATCTGCCCCGACCAGTCAGACAAACTGCGCCGCAACATTTTCCGGCGCTGGCCAAACGCCTTGATCACAACCTGCTCGAATAAAGCCTGATCAAGCGGCCTGGGACGGTCTTGTGGTAACGGCACCATGCGCACTACGGCAGACACCACCCGTGGCGGTGGGTCGAATGACTCGGGTGGAACATCAAACAGCTTTTCCATCGCATAGCGCGACTGCAGCATGACGGACAAGCGACTGTAATCTGACGAACCAGGCTCAGCCACCATGCGATCAATAACCTCGCGTTGCAGCATGAAATGCTGGTCAACCACCCGGTCGGCGTACTGCGCCAGATGGAACAGCAAAGGGCTGGAGATGTTGTAGGGCAAATTACCGACAACCCGCAACCCGCTGTCGTGGGCCAGCGTCGAAAAATCAACCGTCAGCACGTCGGCTTCGACAACGGTCAGACGCTCGGCACTGTAGCGATTGCGCAGTCGTGCAGCCAGATCACGGTCAATCTCGATGACGGTCAGATGCTCAAGCGCTGCCAGCAGCGGGACGGTCAGGGCGGACAGGCCAGGGCCAATTTCAACGATACGATCGCCACGCGCCGGCGCAATCGCAGCGACGATTGAATCAATAATGGCCTGATCAACCAGAAAATTCTGACCGAAACGCTTGCGGGCCTGGTGTTGTGCCATAGGGTTGGAAAACCTGGAAAACGGTCAGCGGATCGGACGATTCGCGTTCTGGCGTGGTGCCAGGCGGTTGTCGATATAGGCACTGCCGCGAATCTGGCCCAGCCAGTCTTCGAACGCCGGCCCCGCCTGACGTTCAAACAGCATCTGACGGGCGCGCATGCGCTTGAACTCGTTTTCCATATCCTGGGTGCGACGGTCTTCAACTTTGATGACATGCCAACCGAACTGTGTCAGTACCGGCTCGCTGACCTCGCCCGGCGACAGGGTATCCATGGCTTGCTGGAATGGCGGTACAGTTTCACCCGGCGTCAGCCAGCCAAGATCGCCGCCCTGTGGTGCCGAAGCATCTTCCGAGGTGCGGCGGGCGACCTCGGCAAAGTCTTCACCCATGACGACGCGTTGCCGCAACTCGCGGGCACGATCCAGTGCGCGCTCGCGCGTGGTGCCCTGGTCGACCTTGACCAGGATATGACGCGCACGCGTCTGAGTCACCATCATTGGACCCTCTTGGGCGAAGCCATCCTGGCGCGCTGTGGGTGCCGGTGTACGTTGCGCCTGCTGACGAAGGCTGCGGATCTCATCTATACCGATGGACCCCTCTCCCCCCAGAACCTGCAG
>JAAYID010000160.1 GCA_012744285.1 Alcaligenaceae bacterium | reverse complement strand
GCAGACTGCATACCTGTTTGCTTAAAGCATACAGCGTAGATATGGCTTTGCTCTGCCTCCGGTAGGGCCGAGTCTCGCTCCAGGGCGAAATCCTCACTCGTACACTGATTAAGGCTCCTGCCAACTCGTTGACCGGCACACCGTCGGTTTCCGCCTTTTCACGCAACGCCGTGATAATGGGCTGCTGCAACTTGACGGGAAACGACACCAGGCCGGCCGCCTGATCGAGACGCCGTTGTTCACGCCGGTCAGGGGCGGCAGCCGCACCGGCAAAACGCCCGGGAGGCAGGCTGGCATTGAGCTTGCCCATGAGTTTCAGGGCTTTGTTCTTTTCGAGATCAGTTTTTTTCATGAAGAGTCCGTGTGGTGCGGCGTGTCAATGACAAGCCAGCAGCTGGCATTCTAGTTGAAACCAGAGGGCTACCCATCGCCTTTTCGCACGCTGCCCCGCGCAGAGATAATATCCGCTGTACAACAAGGCTAATCATTACATTATGGTAGATATCCTGGAATTCGAAGGCATGCGCGTCATGCATTTCGGCACAACTGCCGTGCAAGGCGTGATGCGTATCGACCAACCCAATGCGATCGAACTGGAATATGTGCAGCAAATGATGATGTGGCTGCTGTTTCGCGACAATGCCACACATATTGTTCAGCTTGGCCTGGGTGCAGCCGCACTGACAAAATTTTGCTACCACTACCTTGCACCCGCAAGAGTTACTGCGGTCGAACTCAACCCGGACGTCATCGAGACCTGTCGAAACCACTTCGCGTTGCCTGTAAACGACGAGCGGCTGCGGGTGCTGAACATGGATGCAGCAGATTACATCACCGACTTTTCCCGACGCCGTTCAATCGATATTTTGCAGGTTGATTTATATGATGCCAAAGCGCAGCGTCCAGCGCTCAGTTCTGATGCGTTCTACGCCGCCTGCGCAAACAGCCTGTCTCGCAGCGGCATCATGACAATAAACCTGTATTGCGACTGGCCGGAACATCTTTCGCACATCCAGATGATCGAAAAAGCCTTCCCTGCCGTCGCCTGGCTACCCGAAGTCCACGATGGCAATATCGTGGCCATTGCCTTTAAAGAACCCCCGTCAATCGATTTCGACGATCTTTACGCACGCGCAAGGCATATATCAACCACATCAGGCCTTCCCGCCGAAAGCTGGGTGACGGGGCTATACCGCTGGATGAGCCGAGACATCGACAACCCAAATAACGCAAGCGCCCATAACCCTGAGCACTGAGCCCGGAACACGGCACACGGCACACGGCACACGGCACCCACACTATGGTCTAACATCTGCAATGCAATCTTCCGGGGTAAAGCGATACCCTGGCTGTATGCTCTTGCGCAACATCCGGAACGTACACGACACGCGCAAAAAACTCACTTGTTCCCCTATTTACTTCGGCGTAATTCCAATGCAACAAAACACAACGTCACCCAGCCTTCGTATCGCCCTTGAGTGGTACCTTAACCCTGATCATTTGCCCCTGATTCACGCTCAGGAAAAGGCCCGTGCTGACGGCACCCTGTCTATTGAACTGATCGCCCCCGATGACCACTATGACGGCTTTGAGGCCTTGGCCAAAGGCGACGTACAGGCCGTCGTTAATGAGCCGCTGCATCTACTGGAAAAGCACGGCAACGCGATTGACCTGCAATCGCTGGGCACATTCTTCCATACTGATGGCGGCGTACTGATCACCCACGATGCACAAGCCCGCCTCAAGTCTGGCGGCAGCATCCGCGTCGCGTCACCCGTGTCCAACCCGGTAACAGATGGCCTGTGCCGCAACATCTTGACCGGCTGGATGCGCAAGCAAAGCATCGTGGTCAACCCTGAACAAATCTCTGTGTACGAAGCCGGGTTCGACCATGTTGAAAACTTGAGCAAGGGTGCCGATGCGGCGTGGCTTGCCTTCGCCAATATTGAGGGGGTACACGCACAACAGCTGGGGCTGCCCGTTGACATGTGCCGCACTTCTGATGGCGATGTACCCGGCTTTTCGGCACTGGAACTGATTGCCGACCGGAATGCCAGCGCAAACGTGAAACACGCACTGGCGACACTGATAACGTATTTGAATAACGCCGTGCCGGCGCTTCAGGCCGACCCCAAGGCCGCCCTTGACCTGTGGTGCCGCGCCGGCAACGCCGAACCGACACCCCTGACCGTGGCAATGGTCAACGACACCCTGACACGTTTTGTGGTGCCGGTACGCCCGGATGCCGAACGTTGGCGCCCGGTTTGGACCTACATGCGCGAGCAGGGGTCAGATGTCGTGGATGCTGCGACGTTCGACCGCATTTTTGCAGTGGCTCACGGGTAATGCATGAACAACCCACGTTTACCGGGAACCCCCGGTAAACGCTGCGAAATGCCAAACAGTGTTACCTGGTAATTAATTCCATTGGCTGAACTGAACGATCAGAAAAGCTCGATCTTCTTCCCGGAAGCCGACGCCCCCGAATTTTGCCCCAGTAACGCTTGCTCGTAAGCATTTTCTGCCTTGACGACAGCCGCCGCATCGAGTTGATTGATCGGACTACGACGACAAAACGCATGACCGGTAACAGGATCAAGTACCACCTTGCGAGACCAGACACCCCCAAGATCTTCCGCCAGTAACGGAATACGCTCACGCTCCAGCCACTGACGCGCAAATTCTGCATTGCGTGTGCCAATCGCCATCTTGATGGAATTCACCACATTGCCCCCTCCAAACGCCTTGGCAACCAGCCGCTTGTACGAAGCCCCCCGCGCAAGCATGGCATTGCGCAGGACATCCATGGCGTAATCCCCATGCAGAACAACATCGGCATCATTAATATCGCGCCGGTTACCGGTCGGCAGCAAGAAATGATTCATGCCCGCCAGCCGCAGTTTTGGATCATACAAACAGACTGCCACACAGGACCCAAGCAAGGTCGCGATTGCACGCTCGCCCTCAACCGCCCAGCCACCTGGATTGATGATACGTGCCGAACGCTCCAGTGCTCGCCCCTGCGCGCCATCGGTCGACCCTGAAGACGGAACAGCAGCAATCACAATGCGGCCTGACTGGGTTGATTCAAGCCCCATAACTGATGATCTCCTGGGCAATTCGATCAAGCGGCACGACCTTTGCTGCTGCACCCATATCAATAGCGGCCTTGGGCATCCCGAAAACGACACAGGTTGACTCATCCTCGGCAATCGTTT
>JAAYID010000159.1 GCA_012744285.1 Alcaligenaceae bacterium | reverse complement strand
CCCTCACGCAGTTGCGTTTCACTTTGCTCACTGTGACCAGCTCGCAGCGGGACTTGCACCCGCAGGTGTGCGCCCATGCTGGGCGCACAACAAAAACCGGTGTTCTGCTCGAGGCAGTACACCGGTACATTACCGTAGTTTTTGGCCAGTGTGTTACGGCGTTTTTGGGGGAGGATTGGCCAGTAGTGTGCGGCTGACCGGAAACAGTGTCCAGCCCCAGCGTGTCTGGGCATAGCCCCACAACCCCTGTTTGAAGAAAATGGTGATGACGATGGCCAGAGCACCCAGCCCAAGCAGGTACCAGGTGCCGTAGTCGCTGAAAAACTTGTTGAGCCCCCAGAACACCAGCGCGCCAACCAGCGGGCCTTCGATACGGCCGATGCCGCCGATAATCACCATGAAGATGGCAAACGCCGTCCAGTTGACGCTGAAGGCGGCATCGGGGCTGATGCGCAGGTTGCCGACAAAGTACAGCGCACCGGCAATACCGGCACCAAAGGCCGCTACGGCATAGACCGCCAGTTTGACTTTGCCGACATTGATCCCCTGGGACTTTGCCGCTGTTTCGTTATCGCGTATTGCCAGCAAGGCCAATCCCTGCTTGCTGCGCAGAAAAAAATACACCAATGCAATGGCGGCCACAACGCAGGCCAGCGCCATCCAGTAGGTGACCGATTCACGCGTGGCGCGGTTGATACCTCGCAGTGCTGTCAGTGTGGTGCCAGAGCCTCCGCCGACGGCAGGGATGTTGGCGAAGGTCAGTCGGAACACTTCGGCAATCACCCAGGTACCAATGGCAAAGTAGCCGCCTTGCAGGCGAAAGGCGATACGCGATACGGGCAATGCAATCAGACCGGCGGCCAATCCGCCGATGACGACCGCCACAAACGGGTTGACGCCCCAGAAATTGCCCAGGATCAGCATCACATAACCACCAAAGCCGAAAAAGGCTTGCTGCCCGATGGACACCATGCCGCCGTAGCCGGCCATCAGGTTCCACATCATGGCAAAAATCAGGTAGCACGAAATTTCGACGAATTCGCGCATCCAGCTGGATTCGCCCCACCAGGGGACGCTGATGGCGAAGGCGATCAATAATACAGAGGCCAGAAACAGGTTGCGATTGGCCCGGCTGTTACGCTCGACAGTAAAACGTGGGCCGTGGGCCGATGACAATGAGGTTGCTTGCATGGGGTTATCCGCGTGTTTTGGGGAAAAGACCTTCGGGCCGGACCATGAGGATCAGCAGGAACATGATGTGCCCGCCCCAGATCCCCCAGCCTGGATCAATGCGAAAGACCACTTGCTGGGTGATGCCCAGCAGCATGGCGCCCAGCAGCGTGCCCCAGAAACTGCCCATGCCTCCGATGATGACCGCTTCGAAGGCGAACAGCAGCAGCATCGGGCCATCCGTAGGGGCGATGGTGGTGCGCATTCCTTGCAGGGCGCCGGCCAGACCGATCAGGGCAAAGGCCAGGGCCGTTGCCTGGGCAAAAACCTTGCGTGCGTTCAGCCCCATCAGCTCAGCAATTTCCCGATCGTCGGAGACGGCCCTGAACGAGCGTCCCAAAGCGGTAGTGCGGAACAGCCATTGCAGGCCGGCCGTGGCCGCAATGGCGATGCCAAAGATCAGCAAGGGCAGAATACCAATGGCCAGGTGATCGGTGATGGCCCAGCTCAAGGTGTTGAATCCATGGGTCGGAATCGAACGCGGGTCGGCCGAGTTCAGTTCCAGCAGCAGGTTCTGGATCACAATGGACAGGCCGAAAGTGACGACCAGCGAGGGCAGGGGGTCTTTGCCTAAAGTGCCGTTCAGTACAACGGTCTGTACCGCATAGCCGATCAGCCAGGTGATGGGTAGCGTGACCAAAAGGGCAAACCAGGGAGATATCCCCAGAGCGGTCAGGGCGAAGGCAATGAAGGCACCCATGATGATGAAGTCGCCATGGGCGGTGTTGGTCAATCGCATCACGCCAAAGATAAGGGCCTGGCCGAGGGCGAACAAGCCATACAGGCCGCCCAGCAGGAGGCTTTGCAAAAGGGTTTCCATAGGGTTCAAACTCCGAAGTAGGCCTGGCTGATCTGTTCGTGGCTCAGGGTATCCGAGGCGCCGCTGAGTGAGACCTGCCCTTCCTGAAAACAATACAGGCGTTTCGAGACCGAGCGGGCCATCGATACGTCCTGTTCCACGATGACGATGGTCATGCCTTCGGCCACAATGGCGGGCAACGAGGCGTAGATTTCACGGATGATGACCGGGGCCAGGCCCAGCGACAGCTCATCGCACAGCAGGATTTCCGGGTTGCTCATGAGCGCCCGGCCAATCGCCACCATTTGCTGCTGGCCGCCCGACAGGGCGGTTCCGGGCGAATGGCGCCGTTCGTGCAAGACCGGGAACAGTTCGTAAATACGCGACAGGTTCCAGGGGCCGGAGCGCTTTACGGCGGCGCCCATCATCAGGTTTTCCTCAACCGTTAATGACGGGAAAAGGCGGCGGCCTTCGGGCACCATGGTCAAGCCGCGCTGGACAATCGCCGATGGGTGTTGGCCGCCAGTGGGCTGACCCTTGAGCAGGATCTGGTCTGCAGGGGTTTTGACCAGACCGGTCAGGCACTTCAGGAACGTGGACTTGCCTGCGCCGTTGGCACCGATGATGGCGACCATTTCGCCGGCGTACAGGTCGAAATCAATGCCGAACAGTGCCTGGGCGTCGCCATAGAAGGCTGTAAGCCCGCGTGTTTGCAACAGTGGAGGGCTGCTCATGCCTCGATTCCCATATAAACGCGCTGAACGTCGGGGTCTTTCATGACATCGTTGGGCGCACCTTCGGCCAGCTTTTGACCAAAGTTGATGACGTAAAGACGGTCGGCAACCGACAGCAGGGCGTGCACCACGTGCTCGATCCAGATCATGGTGACGCCGCGCTGTTTGATCTTTTTGAGTTCCTCGACCAGTTCATGGGCTTCGTGCTCGGTCAGGCCGCCGGCAATTTCATCCAGCAACAGCAGTTGGGGGCGGGTGGCCAAAGCACGAGCCAGTTCAAGACGTTTGCGGTTGAGCAAGGTCATTGAGCCGGCGGGTGTGTTGGCGTGGGCCAGCAACCCCGTTTGTTCCAGCACTTCCCAGGCCACCGTCCAGGCTTCGCGCTCGGGCAGCCCGCCACCAAAACAGGCTGCGGTCACCAGGTTTTCGAAGACACTCATGTTGCCAAAGGGCTGGGGCACCTGGTAGCTGCGCCCGATGCCCATATGGCAACGCTGGTGTGACGGTCGCGTCGTGATGTCGCGGCCGTCGAATTCGACCCGACCACTGTCAACCCTGACATCACCCGAAATCAGGTTGAACAAGGTGGTTTTTCCGGCACCGTTTGGGCCGAGAATCCCCAGTGTCTGGCCTGCTTCGACAGTCATGGTGATGTTGTCAGTCACCTGAAGGGCGCCGTAGCGCTTGCTGACGGCGTGTAGGGCGAGTAAAGGCATGCGGGCTCCGCTTACATCGGCTTGAGTGCGCCACCCACGGGAATCTCGGGGGCGGACTCGTTGTTGACGATGGTCAGGTCGTAGCGCTTGCCGTCTTTCTTGCTCCATTGACCCAGCACCAGGGGAGTCTTGCTGACGTTTTTGAAGGGGCCTTCGCCACCCCAGGCGACGTTGCCAACCACGGTCGGCAGTCTGGTAGCGGCGATGGCGTTTTTGATGTCGTCGGGCTCCAGCGACCGGCTGCGTTTCAGGCTGTCGGTAGCCACTTCAAACAAGGCATGGGCGAATGCCAGCGGCTGCGTCCATTGTTTTCCGGTGCTGCTTTCGTAGCTGTCGGCCAGGGCTCTGGAGCTTTGACCTGTCAGGCTGGAGCTGAAAGGGTGCTGTGGGCTCCACCACATTTCGGTCGTCAGGCCTTCACCCAGATCGCCCAGGGCTTCGATAGCCAGCGGGTGCATTAATGCCTTGCCCAGCGAAACCGCCTTTGGCTTGAAGCCTTGCTGACGGGCTTGCGTCAGGAACGTCTTGGCATCGGGCGGAATGATGACGCCCGTGACGATTTCGACATTGGCGTTCTTGAAGGCCGAAATCTGGGCGCTGAAATCCTGGGTGCCGCTCTGGAATCGACCCGGGTCGGTCAAGCCGAATCCCATGGAGGCCAGCGGTTTGGGGAAGCCCAGTTCTTTGTCGCCCCAGGCATTGCCGTCGCCGTCGTTCGGGAAAAGTGCGCCAACCTGTTTGTTGGTGTCGATGGTTTTCCAGCCATTGGTGAAGGTGGCAATGACGTCTTCCAGCCCCCAGAAGAAATGGTATGTCCAGTCAAAACCTGTTTTGGGGTTGCCCTGACGACCGAAGAACCAGGGTTGCCATGGTACGACACTGGAAATGGCAGGCACTTCGTTCAGCTCGGCGGCATCACTGACCGGGTTGGCCGTTTCCGGCGTGCCTGCGGTCAGGATCAGATTGACCTTGTCCTTGAGAATCAGGTCATTGGCGACTTCGCCGGCGCGGTTGGGGTTGGACTGACTGTCTTTCAGGATGATTTCGACGGCGTACTTTTTGCCGTTGACCACAATGCCGTCTTTCAGTTCGGACTGCATGTGTTCAATAACCCATTTGTCGGTTTCACCAAACGACGCAAGGGCGCCGGTTTGGGGTGAGACATAACCGATTTTGATGGTGTCGGCGGCCAGTACGGCAGTGCTGCCACCCAGCAGGGCGATCGCGGTCAGGCTCTTTATCAGGGTTGTGCGGGTCAGTGTCATGGTGTCTCCGGTGTTTTTTATGGTTCGAGTGCGCGAGGCCGGGTCGGCCCCGCCTGAGGGTGGGGCGTCAGGCCGCGGCGGCTACGCGTTCAGTCAAATGCAACTGGTTCAGGACGAAATCAATGCGTTCCTGGAAAGTCGCGGCATCCGGGGCCGACAGGGCCACGTAGAAGTCGGGGCGAAGCAGGACATACTTCGCATTGATGGTGCTGAACCAGTTGGCGTATGTGCCGTTGACGTCGATGACGGCACCGTTGCTGCCGGGAGCGTCGATCGTGACGAACAGGGCATCAAGGCGCTCAAGCTGTTCACGCTGGGTCTGGCTGATAGCCTGGGCCGGGTCAGTGCCCAGACCAATGACAACCCAGCCCTGACCCACGGCCTGGTCGAAACGGTCTTGCTTGCCGTTGGCCTTGACTACACCTTGAACCGACAGTTCGCCGGCACCGGCCGATTCCGGGTGCCAGATGCCGTGGCCCAACTGACAAATGTCGGTCGGAACCGGCGTATTGTTGCGGGCGGCCAGTTCTGCTTTCATTCGTGCATCGCGCTCGGCCGCTGCTTGTTCGTCGGCGATACAGATGATGCTGCCCAGTTCCTGGCTGAAGTTAATGTAGTGCTTGGCGTGCTCGATACGCTCTGTGGTGTAGCTTTCCAGAATATCCATGTCGAAACGGCCTTCCAGAATGCCGTTCAGGCGCCAGCCCAGTGCGACGGCGTCACGCACCCCGGCACACATGCCTTCGCCGGCAAACGGGGGCATCAGGTGGGCGGCATCGCCGGCGACAGCGCAACGGCCTTTGTGCCAGACCTTGGCCCAGCGGGCCTGGAAGCGATAGACCGCGCTGCGCTCAAGTTCAGCGTTTTCAGGTGTCAGACCCCACGGCTTGAGCAACTCCCACGCGCGTTCGGGTTTCTGCATTTCTTCGGGTGACTCACCGGGCAACACCATGTATTCCCAGCGACGGCGACCGGGACCGCCAGGCACGATGGTGGTCGGGCGCTTTGGGTCGCACAGTTGCCATTGGGCCGGAGACAGGTTCAGTTCGGTCTTGGGAATCATGTCCAGAATCAGCCAGTCGAAGAAATAACCTTTGTCTTCGTTTTCGATGCCGAGGCTTTCGCGCACAAAGCTGTTGGCCCCGTCTGCACCGACCACAAATTTGCCGGTCAGGACACGGCTTTCGCCATTAAGGCCTGCCTCTTCAGGGTTGCGTTTGATGGTCAGGGTTGCATTTTCAAGGGTTTGCGACAGGGCCACCGCTTGCCAGCCACGGTACTGGGTAATGTTGCTGAATGTGTTGACGATATTGCCCAGGCGAACTTCAAGATCAGGCTGGTTGAACCAGTAGCGGACGCGCCAGCCCGAGGCCGATGTGCTTTGCCAGTCGACGATCTGGATGTTTTCGCCATCCCTGTTTTTCCAGTAGTAGAGCTCATCGTGGTAGCTGACGGCCGGGTCGTTTTCAGAGTCGATGTCGAGTGTGGCCAGAAT
>JAAYID010000158.1 GCA_012744285.1 Alcaligenaceae bacterium | reverse complement strand
GGCCGGGCTATACCACCTTGCCGCTCGAGGTGTTTTCCCGGGTGCGTCTGGGGCTCAAACCTGAAATTAATGCACTGGCGACCTTGTTCATTCTGGTTGTCGGTATTTTTGTCATTGTCGCCAGCCGGCTGCAATGGCGCGGAGAAGCAAAATGACACAACCTTTGAAACTGTTCGGCCTGAAACGTTGCAGCACGTGCGTCAAGGCGCAGGCCTGGCTGGGCCAGAATGGGTTGCCATTCGAATTCATCGACTATCGTGACCAGCCGGTTGCTCCTGAAGTGCTGACACAGTGGGCCCAGGCTCTGGGCGGTTGGGACAAGCTCGTGAATCGTGCATCAACCACCTGGCGCACGCTGTCAGAGGCTGAAAAGGCGGTCAGTACGCCGCAGGGGTATCTCGATCTTATTGCCGCAGCACCCACGCTGGTCAAGCGTCCGGTACTGGTCAAGCCCGATGGTACGGTTGCCGTTGGTTTTTCTGACAAAAAATATTCTGAACTACTGGGGTAAAACATGCTTTCTCAAAACGAACTCAAGCAGAACGTTGCCCAGGCAGCGGTTGATTACGTCTTGCCATTGCTGGGGCCAGACGTCATTGTGGGTATCGGGTCGGGTTCAACGGCCGATCTGTTCATCGACGCATTGGCCGTACATAAACAAAAATTCCGTGGCACAGTGTCCAGCTCCGAACGCAGTACCCGGCGTCTTGAAGGTCATGGCATTACCGTATTCGACCTGAATGACGTCACTCAGGTGCCGGTGTATGTTGATGGCGCAGATGAAATAGACGCCGGTTTGAGCATGATCAAGGGCGGGGGCGGGGCACTTACCCGTGAGAAAATCGTGGCGTCGGTGGCTGATCAGTTCGTTTGCATTGTCGATGAATCCAAATTCGTCGACTGCCTGGGGGCCTTTGCATTGCCGGTCGAGGTCATTCCGATGGCGCGTGAATCGGTCGCTCGTCGTTTGCGTGCGCTTGGCGGCGAACCGCAGTTGCGCGAGGGGTTCGTCACCGATAACGGTTGCGTCATTCTTGATGTCGCCGGTTTGCGCATCCGTCAGCCTGTCGAGCTCGAAGCCATCATCAACAACATCCCTGGGGTCGTGACGTGTGGTCTGTTTGCCATCTCGGGGGCGACTGTCGCTTTAATGTCAACCCAGGACGGCGTTGTGACACTCAAACCCAAGGCTTAACAATAAGTTCATAAAACTGACTTTTTTTGGGTGTACCCTGAAGCATGAATCATCGTCTGCAGTTTTAAAAAATCAGGGGTAGCCGCTGCGGCGCCCTGTTCATGTTCTCAAAGAAGGTTGATATGTCCGAGCACACCAACAAACAGTTTTCCGTCGAGCTTGAGCTCACCCGGTCTTCATTTTTGCAAATGGGGGGCTTGGTCGAGGCCATGGTCCAGGAAGCCATGGAGGCCATGGTTACCGGCGAACTCAGCTTCGTCGATCGTGTTCGTGATCGCGAACGCGAGGTCAACCAGCTGGAAGTCGACATTGACGAACGTATCAGTCTGCTGATTGCCCGCAATCAACCAACAGCTATTGACTTGCGTCTGTTGCTGTCGGTGTCGAAAATGCTGACTGACATGGAGCGTTGTGGCGATGAGGCTGAAAAGATCGCCAAGATGGCACGTCGTCTGCACGAGGATGATTCCCGGTCCATTCCGGCCGTCGAGTTGCGCCATATTGCATCGCATGTCGTGGCCATGATCCGCGACGTTCTGGATGCTTTTGCGCGTGAAGATTCCATTCTGGCTGCTACCGTGGTGCGCAGCGACAAGGAAGTTGATAAAGAATGGAAGGCAGCCTTTCGTCACTTGGTCACCTACATGATGGAGGATCCCCGTACGATCTCCCGTTCGATTGACCTGATTTTTATTGCGCGCTCGCTCGAACGTATTGGCGACCATGCCAAAAATATGGCTGAACGGGTCATTTATCTGGTTCAGGGCGATGACGTGCGTCATACGGGCGTCAAGGCCACTGAACGGGTTGCCCGGGGTGGAAGTCTTGACTCTGACCCCGAGTCTGGAGCGTAAGTCGCACCGCTGCGTTTCTGGTATGCGCAGATTTCCGCCCAAAACAAACGCCCCTGAATGGGGCGTTTGTTTTGGGCGTGCCGCCAACGTGCGATATCTGGCAGCAGTCGACGGTGTACAACTTACCAAGGGGGCTTACTGCGCGGGTGGTACGTAACCCTGGGCTTCGACATTGACATCGTCAAACAGGAACGATTCCATTTGCTGTGCCAGGTACTTGCGTGCCCGGGCATCGGCCAGGTTCAGGCGATTTTCATTCACCAGACGGGTTTGTGTCTGGATCCACATTTCCCAAGCCTCTTTTGACACGTTTTGCCAGATGCGTACACCCATTTCACCCGGATAGGGTGGGGCCGCAAGACCTTCCGCTTCGCGTTTCAGTTTTACACAGTTAACCATGCGTGTCATATGCGTAGACCTACCTTTCAAGACAAAATTAAGCAATAGCGGCCATTGTACCCATAGCCCTCGCCCGGTGCACTTTACAGTTTCTTGATGAAAATGAGACTGTTGCGCGAGCGGTTGTAATGGGCCTGGCGCTCTTTGGGCAGACTGGACACGCTGCCTTGGCTGAACCCGCGCTTCATGAACCAGTGCGAGGTTCGCGTGGTCAGAACAAACAGTTTGCGTGCCCCGCTGGCGCGAGCCCGTGATTCAGCGTGGCGCAGCAGCATTTCACCTTCGCCTTCGCCTTGCCAGTCGGGGTGGACAATAAGGCACGCCATTTCGGCCATGCGATCTTCGGGGTAGGGGATAAGCGCTACACACCCGTAAATGACACCATCGTGTTCGAGCACCGTGAAGCGTTCGACATCGCGCTCGATGACCGCGCGCCCGCGCGGCACCAGCGTGCCGTCGGCTTCCAGGGGTTCGATCAGGCGTACGATGGCGCCCACGTCGTCCATGGTCGCAGGG
>JAAYID010000157.1 GCA_012744285.1 Alcaligenaceae bacterium | reverse complement strand
TGCTTGAGGATCGCCATAATCTGGCTGTCGGTAAATCGCGATTGCTTCATTGTGTGAATTTCCTTGTAGTGGAAATTCTACCTTTGATCACTGCGGTTTAAAGGGAGGATTACCCATCCATATTCAATATCTTTAGCCGATCGTCGTCGTTTGGTAACGCGAAGTGGCTTCGACATGCCTGAATAACTTCCGGGTTGAGCTCGACCGCTGTGATTCTTGAGAGCGCAAGGTGGTGGTAGCAAAATTTTGTTAGCGCCGCTGCGCCCAGGCCAAGCTGAACAATATGTGCGGCGTCGTCGCGAAACAGTAGCCACATCATCATTTGTTGAACGTACTCCAGCTCGATCGAATTGGGCTGGTCGATGCGCATTGTGCCTTGTACGGCGGCAGTGCCGAAATGCATGCTACGCACGCCGTCGAGTTCAACAATATTTACCATGAAAAGTCGCTTTTTTGCGGAGTATTAGTTAGTGCCGGTGTTCGTCAAATAGGCGCCGTACACGTTGTTCGAAATTGCTTGACCCCCCCACTGGGGCTTGCTACGGTTTGCACGTCTGCGATGCCGCAGGCTGTATGGTAACGGTAAGCCTGTTTTTGCATTTAACCCAATTTGCTCAGGAGACTTTTATGACGACTTCGTTCGAGACCGTTCGTGTGGCAGCTGTGCATGCAGCAGCGCCTTTTTTGAACCTGGAAGCCGGTGTGCGGCGGGCCGTCGAGTTTATTCACGAAGCAGCGGCGGGTGGAGCGCGCTTGGTTGCCTTCCCTGAAACTTTTTTGCCGGGTTATCCGTACTGGATCTGGTCGCACACTACAAAGTATGCCGCGCCGTTTTTTGCCGAGTTGTATCGTAATGCCATTGAGCTGCCCAGCCCGCAATCGGATGCGATTGCGGCGGCTGCTCGCGAGGCGGGGGTCTGGGTAAGTTTGGGGGTTAACGAGCGTGACGGTGGCACCTTGTACAACACCATGGCGTGGTATTCGCCCGAGGGGCGTTTGGTAGCGAAGCACCGCAAGCTGCATCCTACCAATGCCGAGCGTACTGTGTGGGGCCAGGGCGACGGCCGCGATTTGTTTGTGGTGGATACGGGCTTTGCGCGGGTTGGCGGATTGATCTGTTTTGAACACACGATGAGCCTGGCGCGCCACGCACTTACAGCGATGGGCGAGCAGATCCACGTCGCGTCGTGGCCGGCTATCAATGCTACCCACGCTGATCCGAACGCCGGCGATTTCAATCACTATGCCACCACGTTGGCAGCAGCCCACGCGATTTGCGCACAAACTTATGTGATCGTGGTGCAAGGGCGTATTTCTGAAGAGATGGTAGAGCGCTTGGCGGTGCCGGCTGGCCCAGATGCACCTACGGTGGGTGGCGGGATCAGCGGCTTTATGGGGCCCAATGGCAAGTGGTTGACCGAGCCGCACCGCGATACCGAGGCGGTTATTTTTGCCGATCTGGATTTATCGATGATTGCTTTTGCGAAGTACTTTGCCGACGGGGCCGGTCATTACGATCGACCTGATGTGTTCCGCTTCGATCTTGACCGCACACCGCATACGACATTGCCCGAATCAACAGTGCAGCAGGGGGTGATTAGGGTTGCCAGTGCTTCGACTAAAGTGGTTTGAGCGCCACTCGTTAAGATCCCCGAACGGATACTGCTTAGGTAAACTACGCGCAAAATAATGAAGTGCTCGATTTTGGGGACATGAAGCACGTTGTCGGTTCAGGATGGCGTGGTCTGGAAAAGCCGGCAGATTATTTCATCTTGAAAGACAAACATGCGATTCACTGTGTTGCCAAGGCGTTGGGCCTTATTGGCTTGTTTAGTTTTGCCGTGTAGCGCAAACGCCTTTTTTCCCTTTGATTTTGACGATGCAGATACCGAAGGCAAAGGGAGAAGCGAAATCGAGATGAGTTTCGCGTACCAAAAAGATCGTGCCATTGTCTTAAATGATGCCGGCGATGAAATGGAGGTCGCAACCGACGCGTCCAATACGCTGCTTTGGTCGTACACGTATGGCGTTACAGACAACCTTGACGTATTTATAAACAAAGCGCGTCAAGGCCATCCGTATGCTGGCTGGCAAAACACCCAAGTTGGAGCGCAGTGGCTCTTTGCGGGCGACCAGAATCGCGGGTGGAGTTTTGCACTCATGCCCTCATTGATATTGCCTGTCAGCCAACGAAGCGAGGCAAAGGGGCTTGGCTCGGCAAAAACCAACTTTGAGCTGATCTGGATCAGCTCATACGTGTCGAGTGACTACGAGCTGCATTTTAATGTGGGGTACTCGGGTAACCGTTATTCCCGCTCAATAGAAGACGAGCCTCGCCGACATCTCTGGAGCGTTTCAGTGGCACCCATTTGGGTGCTTAATGAACAGTGGTCCTTGGGGGTGAGCCTGGGCGCAGCCACGAATACCGACGACACAGGGAAGTACACCCCGTTTGGTCAGTTTGGCATCAGTTATACGCCGATTAAAAACGTGCAAGTTGGCCTGGGGGTAATGGTCTCGCCCAACTGGAGGAAAACAGACGGCAGTCGCAGTACAACGATGACTGCCGGTCTGTCTTATGACTTTTGAGGCTTCACATGAGTTAATGGGCTTTTCAGCGCTCTGGTGACCAGAGCCGTGTTTTTGCATCTTTTTCGTAGGCCATGCCATTGGGGTAGCTGATCAGTTCAACATGCATGCCCCAGGGGGTCAGCACGTAGTTGATAGATTGGCCAGCCGCTGGGCCTTCTTTAAGTTCGAAAGGCCCCATAAAGGTCTTCAACCCAAGGGCCTTCGCTTTCTCTACAGCAGTCGCAATATCTTCAACATAGAAGGCAATGTGAGCTCCGCCATAATCACTGTTTCGAGGCAATTCTTTCTTTTGATCCGGCGAACTGTACTGGAATAACTCGATATTTGAGCCATTACCGCAGCGCATCATTGCGATCTGATGAAGGACAGCGCGAGGATGGACATTGACAAGGTCCTGCATGAAAGTACCTTTATCGTCACTGAATGGACCAAACCTCATTACCTCGGTGCAGTCTAGTACATCACGAAAAAAAGTAACGCCTTGCTCGATATCGGGTACGGTAAAGCCGATGTGGTCGATGCCGCGAACACCCGGAATGGCTTTGCCGTCAGAAGCCCAAACGCTGCTGAAGGACAACAACAAGGCCGTGCATACGGTAGCCATGGTGAATCTTTTCATAGACGCTACTCCCAAAATATTTGAAAGAAAAAATAGTGACCAAGTCACCTCGAACAGTATAAACCAGAGTGAATAGGGGGGTAATCCCCCCATTTTTAACAGTAAGCAGCAGTAGAATTGTTTAAAGATTTACTGGCTAATTTCTGTCGTGGGGTAATGCCGCCCAGTGCCATGTTTGGCCTTTCATTGTTGTAAGTCCAGAGCCAAGCGGTGGCGCCAAGCTGAACTTCGTCCAGACTGCTAAACAGGTTTTGGGCGAGCCAATCATAACGCACGGTTCGGTTGTAGCGTTCGACATAGGCGTTTTGCTGTGGGTTTCCGGGTTGCGTGTGGATCAGCGTAATGCGTCGCCTGGCGGCCCATTCGAGCATCGTTTTACCGATGTATTCCGGGCCATTGTCGCATCGTAAACAAGCCGGCTTGCCGCGCCATTCGATGATCTGATCCAAGGCGCGCGTCACGCGCTCTGCCGGCAGTGAAAAGTCCACCTCAATGCCTAAACCCTCACGGTTAAAGTCATCGACAACGTTAAGCAACCGGATACCGCGACCATCGGTCAGTTGATCATGCATAAAATCCATTGACCAGACCTGGTTGATAGCGGTGGCGGTGCCCAACGGATCGGGTCGCTCGCGCACGAGGCGTTTCTTGGGTTTAATGCGCAGGTTCAGCTCCAGTTCGCGATAGATGCGGTACACCCTTTTGTGGTTCCACGTAAAGCCCTTGATGTTGCGCAAGTACAGGAAACATAAGCCAAATCCCCAGTTCCGTTGGGCTGTCGTTAATCGAATCAACCAGTCGGCGATGACCTCGTTTTCATCGGCGTGTTTGGCCTGATAATGGTAGGCGCTTTCGCTGATGCCAAACGCCTGGCAGGCCAGGCGGATGCTGGATTTAAAGCGATCAATCGCACGCCGCGCCATCTCTTTGCGTCGAGATGGCGCTACCACT
>JAAYID010000017.1 GCA_012744285.1 Alcaligenaceae bacterium | reverse complement strand
GTGGTTTATCTGGCTGGCCAGGTTCCCACCGACTCAACCAAAGATATTGAAGGTCAGACCGCCGAAGTTCTGGCGGCAATTGACCGTCTTCTGGCCAGTGCCGGATCCGATAAAACCCGAATTCTCATGGCCCAGATTTTTCTGGCCAACATGCAGGAATTCGATGGCATGAACAAAGCCTGGGATGCCTGGATTCCTGCCGGTAATGCGCCTCCCCGGGCGACGGTCGAGGCACGTCTGGCCAACCCTGACCTTAAAGTTGAAATTGTCATCAAGGCGGCGGTCGCTGTCTGACAGGTTTTAACCATCATGTCTGAAACGCCCGAGTTTTCCTTCGAAAGTCCGTTTGATGCGGCCTGGTTCCAGGCCGTAACCGATGGTTTTGACGATGCCGGGCGAGCACAGATGCAGCAGGCTGTGCAGTGGGTGCGCGAGCCGCTGCGAGGTGAATGCGCCCTTACCGGCGAGCCCCTTGACCAGCATGCCGCCGCTGTGGCGCTGATTCTGGTGGGGCTGGGCTCTGATGCGGCCACACGTATCAGTGCGGTTCTGGCGACGGTACGCGACGAAGCCCTGTTCGACCCGACACCCAAGAAAGATCCGCTGGTCAAGACATTTGGCGCGGATGTGGCCACCATGGTGCATGGTGCCCGCGCGCTGCTCAGGCTGGGTTACATTGCCGGGCAGAATACCGTCGACACCAAGGCCGAGGCCGACCAGAAAGAAAAGCAGCGAAAAATGGTGCTGGCCATGGCTGCCGACCTGCGCATTGTCATGCTGCGGTTGGCGTCACGCTTGCAGTCGTTACGCTGGTATGCCAGCTCGAAGCGGCCTTGTCCTGCCGAATTTGCGCGCGAAACCATGGCGGTATTCACGCCGCTGGCGAACCGGTTGGGCATCTGGCAGGTCAAGTGGGAAATGGAAGATCTTGCCTTTCGTTTTCTTGAGCCTGAAACCTACAAAGAGATTGCGCGCCAGCTTGAAGACAAGCGCGTCGAACGCGAGGCCCTGATTGAGCGCGTTGTTCATGAACTGCGCGAGGCCCTGGTTTCGGCGGGCATCCAGGCCGATGTGTCTGGCCGGCCAAAACATATTTACAGCATCTGGAACAAGATGCGTAATAAAAATCTGCAGTTTTCGCAGCTTTTCGATTTGCGGGCGCTGCGTGTCATTGTGGACGACGAACGTGACTGCTATGGTGTGCTGGCACAGGTGCATGCCATGTGGACCCCGGTTTCCGACGAGTTCGATGATTACATTGCGCGTCCCAAGCCCAATGGTTACCGGTCATTGCACACTGTGGTCAGTGATCATGAAGGCAAGACCTTCGAGATACAGATTCGTACCCGTGAGATGCATGAGTTTGCCGAATACGGCATGGCCGCTCACTGGCGTTACAAGGAGGCCGGGCGCAAGGGTGGTACGCAGGTAGCTTCCGGCGACTACGAACGCAAGGTGACCTGGATGCGCCAGTTGCTGGCCTGGGGCGGTACCGGATCAGGCCAGGCGGTTCGAAGCCTGTTTGACGACCGTATTTACGTCATGACGCCGCAAGCGCGCGTGCTTGAGTTGCCGGCGGGTGCAACCCCGGTCGATTTTGCCTATTACCTGCATACCGATCTGGGGCATCGCTGCCGTGGGGCACGGGTGGACGGGCAGATGGTGCCGTTGTTGACCCGTCTAAAAACCGGGCAAACCGTGGAAATCATCGCGGCCAAGTCCGGCGGGCCCTCGCGCGACTGGCTGAACCCGCAACTGGGGTACCTGGCCAGCAACCGGTCCCGGTCAAAAGTACGGGCCTGGTTCAATGCGATTGAACTGCAGGAACGTATCGCCCAGGGTCATGCCATGGTCGAAAAAGAATTGCAGCGCCTGGGCAAAACGGCGGT
>JAAYID010000156.1 GCA_012744285.1 Alcaligenaceae bacterium | reverse complement strand
CCAGAAACACGAACAGGAACGGAACCAGGAACTTGTTTGTCAACAGACCCTCAGTAAAACGCCCGGCCGTGGTTTGCCGGAAGTTTTTCAACCAGATGCGCGCGGGCATGGGCAAACCCGCACGCAAAACCTGCCCCGGGTACGCCCCCATGATCAACAACGGCCCCAGATGGTGCAACACCAGATGCTGCAAGCGATGGGCAAAAAACAGGCGCTCGGCGTAATAATCGATACGGGTATGCATTGACAGATACAACACCACGAGACCAATCCAGAACAGCCATTGACGCGCTGCAGAAACGCGATGAACCCGGGCACCCCTGACAAACAACACAATACCTGCGATAAAGCAGAGTATCAGGGCGGGGGAAAATTCCCACGGCGTCAGCCAGCCGATGATATCCATGGACTACAACCCGGAAACTAGAGATAAAGACCCGTCTAGTTTAAAACAATATGCCGGTGGTCACCCCAACGCACATCATGCACGCCATCGGTACGGGCCAGTTCGCGGGCCTGCTTCATCAGCACAGGCCGCATTTCAGGGGGACAGGTTACCGTCACACAGGCCGACACCAGATTCGGGTCAGTGGCGTGCCCCACCTGGAGCGACACCACCTTGAGGCCGGCACCCTGAAAGCTTTTATAAATAAAACGTCGTACAGAAGCCATTTGCCGGCTGTCGCACACCACGGTAAGACGTGACGACGCCGGCTTGCGCAGCGCAACAGGGGTGGCCTGGACACCGGCACGACGAAGGAACAGACTGAATAAACGCATAACACCACCTTTCGCGTACCGGGCAAACGGCACACGCACGAGCCCGCTGACCATGGCGGACCTGATTGAAACATTTTGTGGTGAAAGTGCCGGAGGACACCCGGCAAGAACGACCACACCCTGAACATGCTGACCAGAGTGCGGCCCGGCTGAAGGGCTTAGATGCGCACCTGGGAAGCAATAAAAAAGTCGATACACAATCGACTGCTACTGTCGCCAGAATCGGTACTCACCGCTTCAGCTCCTGTAAAATGAAGAGGCCTGTATTTTAGCCGCGAAATGCCTTGTTCTACAAGCCTGAAAACAACACTCGCAACCGACCAGACTCACGAAAACAACGTCACCGGGCCCTGACCTCTACAGCCCGGATTGTGCGCATCGGCAAACACGGTGCCGGCCAAAAGGCCATGACCCTGGCTAAAACGTATAACCGTCCAGCCAACCCATAGCGGTGTACACATACATCACCGTTGCGGCAATGCCCGCCACCACCACTGTACCGCCCAGAAATACCGTGAATATGGCGATTAAAACAGGGGCCCAGCCGGTACGTGTCGTTTGCCCTGACCCCGGGTTATAGCGGGCATCAAACCAGGCGTCGGTCTTGAGGCAAAACACCAGTGCCTCGATGCAAGCGGCCGCCAATGGAATAATGAGCAGCAGAAAAGCCGGGTTGTCCCACCGGCTTGGAAAGGTTTGTGCCCAAACCAGCAACCCAACCGTAACCAGCGTAAACAACCACGCCCAGGGCCGACGCAAATACCACCAGTGCGCGCCGAAGACGCCCAGAACGGCGGCCAGCAGCGATACAATGACCTTGCTGCGATGTTTTCCCACAATGCACCCCGTAATCCAATCAAACATCCGATTGTAGTAGAACCCCCCATGCCCAATGCCGAATACGACCTGGTCATTACCGGCGCCGGCCCGGCTGGCAGCACACTGGCCTTGCTGCTGGCACGCTACGCCCCCGACCCTGCCCGCATCGCCCTGATCGGCAACACGTTCCTGTCGGAAAGCGAATCTCCGGATCTGAGCGACCCGCGTTCAATTGCGGTCAATTACGGCAGCCAGGTGGTGCTGCAATCCGTGCACGGCTGGCCTTCACGCCACAGCCCTATTGAAACGGTTCATGTGTCGCAGCGGCAACGCCTGGGTCGCACCCTGATTCGCAATACAGACTTCAACGTTCCTCGGCTGGGCAGCGTCGTGGCCTACCCCGATCTGCTGCAGCAATTGCATCGCGCATTGCACAACAGTGGTGTCACGCTGATTCAGGGCACCACACCCGCCACACAAGCCACCACGACGGGTGTCACTGTCACGCTGGCAGAAACCGGCGCAGTTTTGCACGCTCACATGGCTGTGCAGTCTGACGGTGTTCGGCCCAAAGGGCTTGAACGGCAGTACGACCAGGCGGCTATCCTGGCCACGGTCACGGCCTCGGCACCGCTGAAAGGCTGGGCCTTCGAGCGCTTTACCCGTGAAGGGCCGCTAGCCGTACTGCCTCACCCGTCAGGGGCGAACCACTATGGCCTGGTCTGGTGTTGCCAACCGGCCCGGGCCAACGAACTGGCGGGGTTTGACGATGCCGCGTTCGACGCGGCCCTGCTCGGCACTTTTGGTCAACGCCTGGGCCATCTGAAAGTCAATTCGCCGCGCCGTGTTTACCCGCTCACCCTCAACGCCGGCCCTGTCCGCCTTGACCCACGCCGCGTGGCCATCGGCAACGCCGCCCAAACCTTGCACCCGGTGGCGGGCCAGGGCCTGAACCTGGGGCTGCGCGACGCCGCGCAACTGGCCCATACCCTGCGTTTCTGGGTGGCCAGTCCATGCCAATCACCTGAACCTGCCCTGGATACCTTTACCCGACAACGGCGGGCTGACCGCTGGACCACCGGCACCATCACCGATGTATTGCCGCGCATTTTTGCCACGGGCAACCCGCTGGTCGAACATGCCTGTGGCCTGGGGCTGCTGGCCATGGATCTCAGCCCGGCACTGCGCACCCCGCTGGCCACCCATCTGCTGCAAGGCTTGCGAACATGACCGGGCCTTCGGCCCCCGCCCGAATTGGCGGTTAAAATCATGGCCATGCGTATTGGTTCCTGGACCCTTCCCAACCCTGTATTTGTTGCCCCGATGGCTGGCGTTACCGACCGGCCCTACCGGCAGCTATGCAAACGCCTGGGCGCCGGGTACGCCGTATCTGAAATGGCGGCCAGCAATCCACGGCTCTGGAACAGTGTCAAAACGTCACGGCGCCTGAACCACGACGGCGAATCCACCCCGATTGCGGTCCAAATCGCCGGTGCCGACCCCGACATGATGGCCGAAGCAGCGGTCTTCAATATCCAGAAAGGCGCACAGATCATCGACATCAACATGGGTTGCCCGGTAAAAAAAGTATGCAATGTCGCCTCCGGGTCTGCCCTGCTGCGCGACGAGGCCCTGGTGGCGCGCATTCTTGAGCGCGTTGTGCAGGCCTGCCAGCCTTTTGACGTGCCGGTCACCCTCAAAACCCGCACCGGCTGGGACACCCGTTCACGCAATGCCCTGCGCATCGGCAAACTGGCGCAAGACACCGGTATTGCGGCCCTGACCCTGCATGGCCGCACCCGGGCCGACCTGTACACCGGGCAGGCCGAATACGACACGATCAAGGCCGTCAAGGAAAGCATCACCATACCGGTGATCGCCAATGGCGACATCGACAGCCCCGAAAAGGCCCGCCAGGTACTTGACTATACCGGGGCAGATGCCGTCATGATCGGGCGTGCCGCGCAAGGCCGCCCCTGGATTTTCCGTGAAATCGCCTGGTTTCTGGAAACCGGCCGGCACTTGCCGCCACCCACCCTGGGTGAGCTGCGTGAATGTCTGCTCGAACACCTTGAAGACCACTATCGCTTCTATGGCGAATATACTGGCGTACGCTCAGCGCGCAAACACATCGGCTGGTATCTGGGCAACTTCCCGGATAGCGCTTCATTGCTGGCACACATCAACACCACCGAATCCACCCAAGACCAGATCAACGCCGTTGCACAATGGTTCGACAATCAACCCGCCCATGCCTGCCCGTCAGGCCCGCGGGTTGCAACCACGCACGACGCCATCAAAGCGGCCTGACCCGGCACAAAACAACAGCAACAAACAGAATCACATGAACGACCTCAATTCTTTGGAACAAAGCGTGCGCGACAACCTCGAGCGCTATTTTGCCGACCTGGGCGACTCCGAGCCGGCCAACATGCTGGCCATGGTGGTCAGTTGCGTCGAGCGCCCGGTACTGCAAGTGGCGCTTGAACGGGCCAATGGCAATCAGTCGAAAGCGGCTGAAATGCTGGGCATTACCCGCAGCACCTTGCGCAAGAAACTGCAGTCCCACGGGCTGCAACCCTGATTTTTTTCTCTACTCTCTCGTCATCCCATGAAAACTCAAACCGCACTGCTCTCGGTCTCTGACAAAACCGGCATCGTCGACTTTGCCAAGGCCCTGGCTGCCCGAGGCGTCAAACTGCTGTCCACCGGCGGTACCGCCAAGCTGCTGGCGGAAGCGGGCCTGCAGGTCACCGAAGTGGCCCAGCATACCGGATCCCCCGAAATTCTTGACGGCCGTGTCAAAACGCTGCACCCGAAAATCCACGGCGGCCTTCTGGCACGCCGCGACAGTGCGGAACACCTCAAGACCATTGAGGAACACGGCATTGACCGCATCGATCTGCTGGTGGTCAATCTTTATCCTTTTCGCGAAACCGTCGCCAAACCGGGGTGCACCTTTGCGGATGCCGTAGAAAACATTGATATTGGCGGGCCGGCCATGCTTCGCGCCGCCGCCAAAAACCACGGCACCCCGGAAGGCGGTGTTTGCGTGGTCATTGACCCTGCCGACTACCCACGCGTTCTGGCCGACATCGACAGCCCGAAAGGTGAGCCCGGCTACGGCCTGCGTCTTGAACTGGCTGCCAAGGTCTATGCCCACACCGCCGCCTACGACGGAGCAATTGCCGCCTACCTCACCAGCCTGGCCGAAGCCGAACCCGCTCAGGAAACCGCGCCCGACCGCGACGCCTGGCCACGCACATTAACGCTGCAGGTTAAACAGCATCAGGTTCTGCGCTATGGCGAAAACCCCCACCAGACAGCGGCATTCTATGTTGACCAACCCGTCGGCCAGGGGCTGCTGGGCAGCTACCGCCAGCTGCAAGGCAAAGAACTGTCATACAACAACATTGCCGATGCCGATGCGGCCTGGGAGTGTGTCCGCAGCTTCGAGCAAGGCGCCTGCGTGATCGTCAAGCACGCCAACCCCTGTGGCGTTGCCGTCGGTGAAACACCTGTTGCCGCCTACCAGCAAGCCTATAAAACAGACCCCACTTCGGCCTTTGGCGGCATCATTGCCTTCAACCGCACCGTTGACGAAGCCTGTGCCCAGGCCATTACCTCGCAGCAATTCGTCGAGGTCTTGCTGGCACCAGCCTACACGCCTGAAGCCCTGGCCCTGTTCGCTGCCAAGAAAAACGTGCGTGTGCTTGAAATTCCTGCTGGCGCTGCGCATAACGTGCTGGATATCAAGCGCGTTGGCGGCGGCTGGCTGGTACAGAACCCGGATGACTTCCAGGTTGACCTGGCGGCACTGAAGGTCGTTACTGAAAAACAACCCAGCGCCCAGCAGATGCACGACCTGATGTTTGCCTGGAAAGTGGCCAAATACGTCAAATCCAATGCCATCATTTTCACGGGCGACGGTATGACACTGGGTATTGGCGCAGGGCAAATGAGTCGCATCGACTCGGCCCGTATCGCCGCCATCAAGGCTGAAAACGCCGGTCTCAGCCTGCAAGGCTCGGCCGTCGCCTCTGACGCATTCTTCCCGTTCCGTGACGGTCTTGATGTCGTGGTCGACGCCGGTGCAACCTGCGTCATCCAGCCCGGCGGCAGCGTGCGCGACGACGAAGTCATTGCGGCAGCCAACGAACGCGGCATTGTGATGGTCTTCACCGGCACCCGCCACTTCCGCCACTAATGCGGATTCTGGGCATTGATCCGGGGCTCAGGCGTACCGGCTTTGGCATCATCGATGTCCAGGGCATGCGCCTGAGTTATGTCGGCAGCGGCACCATCGTGGTGCCTGCCGACCAGCCACTGGCCCTGCGGCTGAAAACCATCCTGGACAATGTCCGGGAAGTCATCGTTGCCCATCAGCCCACCGTATCGGCACTTGAAAAGGTGTTTGTGAACACCAACCCGACCTCAACACTGCTGCTGGGTCAGGCCCGCGGTGCGGCCATGTGCGCCCTGGCCGATCACGCCCTCGACGTACACGAATACACCGCGCTGCAAATCAAGAAGTCGGTTGTTGGCAATGGTCATGCGGCCAAAGAGCAAGTCCAGGCGATGGTTCAGCACTTGCTGAACCTCAGCGGTCTGCCCTCGCCCGACTCGGCCGATGCACTGGCGTGTGCCATTTGCCATGCTCATACCGGTCCACTGACCGAGAAACTGCAAGCCTCGGGGGCGCTGGGCAAACTGGGCATCACCCGACTTCGGGGTGGGCGACTGACATAAATAATGCATGTTCCGGGGAGCTGCACCAGTACACAGCGCAATACGCGGACCTTGCCTGACCGCACCGTTTAATACGTCATCCGGGGGGTATGATGAGCCCTGCCTGCACAGGCTGACACACCACCCCGTGGTTATCATGCCCTTGCCTCCCGGCGGGGCCATGATTGTCCAGCCAAACCGGCACGACACCCCATAACCTTGTTTTTCAGGAACTCCTTCATGATCGGAAGACTCACCGGCACCCTCATTGAAAAAATGCCCCCGACGATCTGCCTTGATGTGGGTGGTGTTGGTTACGAAATCGATGTCCCCATGAGCACGCTGTATGGCCTGCCCGATACCGGCGCCAAGGTGACTCTTTTCACCCACCTGACCGTTCGTGAAGACGCCCATATTCTGTTTGGCTTTGCATCCGCACAAGAACGTGCCACCTTTCGTGCCCTGATCAAAGTCACCGGCATCGGGGCCCGCACCGCGCTGGCGGTGCTGTCGGGCATGTCAACAGAAGAGCTGGCCGACGCTGTCACCCGTCAGGAAACCGGTCGCCTGACGCGGGTCCCCGGCATCGGCAAAAAAACAGCTGAACGCCTGCTGCTTGAACTCAAAGGCAAAATCGGTGCTGATTTACCGGCAGGCACTCCAGGCCAGCCCGCATCAAATCGTGACGATATCCTGAACGCCCTGCTGTCGTTGGGCTATTCAGCCACCGAATCGCAGGCCGCATTGAAAACCTTACCCGCCGACGTTGATGTGGCTGAAGGGATCCGTCTGGCCCTCAAATCGCTGGCGCGCTAGAATTGCGCTGTTAACGCTACAAAATCTTTTATGGCCATCAAATCAGACGACCTCACCGGCAACTCACCCCAACGGATTGTCAGCCCGCAAACGACATCCAGCGGTGAAGACTCCATTGAACGCGCGCTGCGACCCAAGCTGCTGGCCGACTACGTAGGCCAGCACAGCGCGCGCGAACAGCTGGAAATTTTCATTGCGGCAGCCCGCAAGCGCGGCGAGGCCCTTGACCATGTGTTGTTGTTCGGGCCACCGGGGTTAGGCAAGACAACGCTGGCCCACATCGTGGCCCACGAAATGGGGGTGCAATTACGGCAAACCTCGGGCCCCGTACTTGAACGCGCCGGCGACCTGGCCGCCCTGCTGACCAACCTTGAAAAGAATGATGTCCTGTTCATCGACGAAATTCACCGGCTATCGCCCGTTGTCGAAGAGATTCTGTACCCGGCACTGGAAGACTTCCAGATCGATATTCTGATCGGTGAAGGCCCGGCCGCACGCAGCGTAAAAATTGACCTGCAACCCTTTACGCTGGTTGGAGCCACCACCCGCGCCGGCATGCTGACCAACCCGCTGCGTGACCGCTTCGGCATCGTGTCCCGGCTTGAGTTCTATAACGTGACCGATTTAACGCATATCGTCACGCGCAGTGCGCATTTGCTGAATGTCAGCATCACCCCCGACGGGGCCTCTGAAATTGCCCGACGTGCGCGGGGTACCCCGCGCATTGCGAACCGTCTGCTGCGTCGCGTGCGCGACTATGCCGAAGTGAAGTCCAACGGCGTCATCGACGCGGCCACTGCAGGTGCGGCACTGGCCATGCTGGACGTTGACCCGCAAGGCCTGGACCTGATGGACCGCAAATTGCTAGAGGCCATCATCCACAAATTCGATGGCGGGCCGGTAGGCGTTGACAGCCTGGCTGCCGCCATAGGCGAAGAGCGCGACACCATCGAAGACGTCATCGAACCCTACCTGATCCAGCACGGGTATTTGCAGCGCACACCACGCGGGCGCATGGCCACCCACACCACCTGGCGGCATCTTGGGTTAACACCCCCGGCCTCGGCAGGCAACACGCCGGACCTGTTCAAGGATTGAACCGCATCAAACACCATCTGGAAAACCGTATGCCTTCATATATTCCTTCCGATCCCCTGTTTCCCGTTCAGTGGCACTTGCTTAATACCGGCAATACCATCGGTTCAATTGCCGGTTTCGATATCAATGTCGTGCGGGTATGGCCCGATTATTCCGGTGCCGGGGTCCTTGTCACGGCCACGGAAGCAGGCATGGATGAAACACATCCTGACCTGATCCGCAACTACCGTCAAGATCTCGCATGGAACCTTCCTGCCCGCACGCAAGGCTCGGCTGCTGCAACACCCGGTGATGAGGCACACAATCATGGCACTCCTGTTCTTGGATTGATCGGTGCAACCGAAGGCAATGATCTGGGCGGCGTTGGCATTGCGTTTAATTCAAGCCTGAGCATGCACCTGATGGATTTCCGGGCCAACACCAGCGACAAGGACCTGAGCCAGATCCTGTTCAGTGCAGAACAAATCATTACCAGCCAGGCCGACGTCTGGAACAACAGCTGGGGGCTCGGCGAGCAACCGTTCTACCATTCAGAAAACAGTGCTGTTTTTCATGGCATGACGCAAAACGTCGTGCAACACGGACGCGGGGGGCTGGGCACAATTATCGTATTTTCTGCGGGGAATGACGGCCTGCTGGCCTACGACACCAATTACAGCCCCAACAGCAACTCGCCCTACATCATCACGGTTGCCGCAATGGCCCAGAATGGCACCCCGGCCCCTTACACAACGCCGGGCTCAAGCGTGCTGATCAGTGCCCCCGGTTCCGAACCTGCCTCCATCGTGACAACTGACCGTCAGGGTGAAGACGGCTACAACACGGCCGCCGGCGTAGCCGGCAATTACACCACCACTGAAGACTCTTACTTCAACGGTACGTCGGCGGCAGCACCGATCGTCAGTGGTGTCGCGGCGCTGATCTTGAGCGCCAACCCGAACCTGGGCTACCGTGACGTGCAAGAAATTCTGGCGTACTCGGCCAAGCGGGCGCACTTTTTACCCCAACCCACCAATAACACCATCAATGGCGCAGACGACTGGAATGGTGGCGGACTCATGCACGGCTATGTGTATGGTTTCGGGGCCATTGACGCCCTGGCGGCCGTGCGTCTGGCCGAAAGCTGGCATAAAACCAGCACCCTGCAAAACCTCATCATCCGCGACAGCAGCCCCGCTGACAGCGGCACACTGAGCATCGCCGCCGGGCAAACCCTCACCTCACAGGTACGCTTCGATGCACCCGCACGCGTTGAACATGTGCTGACAACGCTTGACTTGTCGACCGAACAACTGCAGAACGTTTCCGTCATTCTGGTTTCCCCCAACGGCACCGAAAGCCCCTTGTTGTTGAGACCACCTGCAATTAACGAAGAAGGCAACCCGGTCACATTGACAACCCGCCTGGCAGACACGTTAAGCAGCGTTCGTCACTGGGGTGAAAATGCCATGGGCACCTGGACGCTGCGCATTGAAAACCACAGCACTGATGCCACAGTGACGCTGAACGACTGGTCACTGCAGGCCCATACCCTGGCCAACCGGGGGCCGGCACCGCAGATTTTCACCGATGAGTTCGCCACCTTCGCCATGCTCCAGACTGACAGGACCACGCTCAGTTCATTCAAGGGCCAGACACTGAACGCCGCAGCTGTCACCAAGGGCACCACCATCGACCTGACAACAGGCAACGCCATCATTGCCGGCGTCAGTACCACCCTGTCTGACCCGGAAAACTTTTTCAATGTATATGCCGGCGACGGTAACGACCACTTGGTCGGCAATGCACGCGACAACATCCTGATGGCCGGACGAGGCAATGATTACGTCGATGGCGGGCAAGGCGTTGACGCATTGCGTTTCATTCGCAGTGCCGAACAGTATGCGGTAGAAACCACATCCTCGGGCTTGAGCGTGACCAGCCTTGCCCATGCCACCGAAGGCACCGACACACTGGAAAACATCGAAATCCTGTTATTCAACGATCAGGTCAAATTGGCCAACACCCCTGAGGTGTCCAACCCCTATGGCCTCGACGAAAGAATTTACCTGGAACGCAACCCCGATGTCGCACAAGCGGTTGCCAATGGCGCTGTCGCCAGCGCTCTGGGCCACTACGAAGCCTGGGGCCGACTTGAATGGCGTGCCCCGACAGTGCTGTTTGATGAGGCACGTTATCTGGCGCTGAATCCGGATGTCGCTGACGTGGTGGTGCAGAACCATTTAACCAGCGGATATCAACACTATTCGCTTTACGGGTGGCAGGAAGGACGCACGCCTTCGGTCTGGTTTGACGCGAACGCCTATCTGGATACCAACCCCGATGTCATGGCTGCCGGGGTCAACCCCTTGAGCCATTACCTGGCGCATGGTGTTCACGAAGGCCGCCAGATCGTTGCAAATACCAATGAGCTATGGCTTTAATAGCGATTATCTATGGCTTTAAGCGAGGTTGACACACCGCAACACTTCCTCGCCATAGGCATCGCGCTTGCGAACGCCAACCCCGCTGATATGACCCAGGTCGTCCAGCGTTTGGGGGCACGCCAGCGCCAGTTCGCGCAACGTGGCATCATGAAAAATGACGTATGCCGGTACCCCGTGGCTGCGCGCCACTTCGGCACGCCAGGCCCGCAGGTTTTCAAAGCGGTGCTGCGCCTCGGGCGGCAGGTCGGGCTGGGCCGCACGCGGTTTGGCCACGCGTGCCTGACGGGCTGACTTTTCGGATTCGCGCCGGAACATCAGGGTCGTTTCCCCCTTCAGTACTGGCCGGCTGGCATCGGTCAGCGCCAACGTACCGTAACCTTCATGATCAACAGCCAAAATGTTCATGGCCAGCAACTGACGCAAGACGCCGCGCCAGGCCTGCTCTGACAAATCGGCCCCGACACCAAACACTGACAGGGTATCGTGCTGATTCTGGCGCACCCGCTCGGTTGGCTTGCCTCGCAAGATATCAATCAGATGCCCGCCACCGAAACGCTGGCCGCGTTCACGCCACAAACGGTAAACCGCCGACAGCATTTTCTGGGCAGCAATCGTGCCGTCCCAGGCCTGAGGCGGCTCAAGGCAGGTGTCGCAGTTACCGCACGGTTCGATCTGCTGATCAAAGTAAGCCAGCAAACGCTGACGCCGGCAATTGACGGTTTCGCACAAACCCAGCATGGCGTCCAGCTGCTGGCCCAGGCGGCGCTTGAACCCCTCTTCACCCGGTGACTCGTCAATCATGCGACGCTGCTGCATGACATCTTGCAGGCCATAGGCCAGCCAGGCGGTTGCGGGCGCGCCATCGCGCCCGGCACGGCCGGTTTCCTGGTAATACCCTTCGACCGATTTGGGCATGTCAATGTGCGCCACGAAACGCACATCGGGCTTGTCGATACCCATGCCAAAGGCAATGGTCGCCACCATGACAATGCCATCTTCGCGCAGGAAACGGGACTGATTCTCGGCCCGCCGCGACGCGCTCAGACCCGCATGGTAAGGCAAGGCCTGAATTCCATGCTCGCAAAGAAAATCGGCTGTTTCTTCGACCTTGGCCCGCGACAGGGCATACACCACACCGCAATCGCCGGCGTGTTCATTCTGGATGAAACGCAACAACTGGCGGCGCACATCGTTCTTCTCAACAATGCGGTAACAAATGTTGGTGCGATCAAAGCTGGAAATGAACTGCTCGGCCGTATCGAGCCCGAGCCGCTGGACGATTTCATGACGGGTAGCCGTCGTGGCCGTTGCCGTCAATGCAAGGCGCGGGACATTCGGCCAGCGTTCAGCCAGCACCGACAAGCCCAGATATTCAGGGCGAAAATCATGCCCCCACTGCGACACGCAGTGGGCTTCATCGATGGCAAACAAGGCAATTCTGCCGCGCGACAGCATGTCGAGACAACGCTCGGTGAGCAGACGTTCGGGCGCAACATATAAAACGTCGATTTGCCCCGATTGAAACGCCAGTTCAACCTGACGCGCTTCACGCCAGTCGAGGGTGGAATTGAGGAAAGCGGCACGCACCCCAAGCTCGAGCAAGGCATCGACCTGGTCTTGCATAAGCGCAATGAGCGGGGAAACGACCACCCCCACGCCATCGCGCACCAGCGCCGGAATCTGGTAGCACAATGACTTGCCGCCACCCGTTGGCATCAGGACCAGCGCATCGCCACCCCCGACGACATGTTCAACAATGGCCTGCTGATTGCCCCGGAAGGCGTCATAACCAAAAACCTGTTGCAGGGTGTCGAGGGGATCGGTGCTGAAAGACATCACGACATTTTAGTATGAAGAGGCATTTCAGTTTATTTCTGGCTCTTGCCCGCCGCCGCCCAATCACGCAAACTTGATCCTATGGAAAAAACCCTGATCAAAGTCCTGGTCGTTGACGACGACCCCGCCCTGCGCCAACTGCTGGCCGACTACCTAAACCGCCATCATTACGACACCCTGGTCGCCCCCGACAGCCAGGATCTTGAGGCACGCATTGCCCGTTACGCGCCCGACCTGGTCGTGCTGGACCGCATGCTGCCCGCCGGTGACGGCGCTGAAGCCTGCCGCCGCCTGCGACAGCAAGGCGAAGACATCCCGGTTATCTTGCTGACCGGCAAAGACGAAACGGTGGACCGGGTCATTGGCCTTGAAGCCGGGGCTGACGATTACCTGGGCAAACCCTTTGACCCGCGTGAACTGCTGGCACGCATTGAGGCCGTGCTGCGTCGCAAAAAAGGGGCGTCGGCCCTGATCAAGGAACAGCCTGTCGAATTCGGCCCCTTCCGCTTTGATCCCGTCCTGCGCCAGTTGTTCAGGAACAATGAAACCATCAAACTCACGGGTGGCGAAATCAACCTGCTTGAAGCCCTGACTCGCAACCCGGGCAAACCGCTGTCGCGCGAGCGCCTGCTGGCCCTGGCACGTGACGATGACGAAGGCGAACGCAATGACCGTGCCATCGACATTGCCATTTTGCGCCTTCGCCGCGCCATTGAAAACGACCCCAAGCAACCGCGCTGGATTCAGACCGTGTGGGGTGTCGGTTACCGGTTTTCACCCTGATGGCCCGCCTG
>JAAYID010000155.1 GCA_012744285.1 Alcaligenaceae bacterium | reverse complement strand
TGACCTTTGACGTCTTCATGCCGTCTGCCGGAATTCGTTTGCTGGCGCTCGGGCGTACGGCATCGCGGTATGGCGAACGGCTCGTGACGCACGATGCCACGCTGGCGACGTTGGCTGCCTTGCGAGAACGTCTTTTTCTGGGATGGGGTCTACGCCCGTCGTCCGATCTGTTGCGTCGTCCTGCACAGGTGTTGCAGCGTTTGACTGCTGACCTCGATGCGCTGGAGTCGGTTTTTCTGCGATTGCTGGTGCCTGCAGTTGCGGCCCTGGGTGTTGCGCTGTTGTGTACCGTTGTTTTCGGCATCGTCGCGCCCGGGTTCGGCGTGGTGTTTGGTATCTGGCTGGCCCTTGCCGGGTTGAGTGTCCCGATTGTCCTGGCGATCCGGGCCCGACGCGCCATGGTCCGGCGCAGTCTGGCGACGGAACGGCTGCGTGCACAGGCCGTCGACCTTGTCTCGGGTCAAACCGATTTGCTGATGGCCGGCAAAATACACCGACAAGGTCTGCTGCTTGCCCGGGCCGACAAGCGTTTGGCCCGGGCCGACAAGCGCCTGAACCGGCTCGATGCCGGTGCGGGGGCGACTCAGGCGGTTGCGGCCAGTCTTACCCTTGCACTTGCATTGGTCGGGGCGGGTTGGCTGGTTGATCGTGGCGTTGTCGGCGTTCCCGGTGCTGCACTGATTGTCCTGATGGCCCTTGGTGCGATGGAGCCATTTGCAGCCTTGCGTCGTGGCGGGCTTGAAGCGGGGCGTACCTGGTTGGCGTCTCGACGCCTGTCGGCACCGTTGTCGGCAACCACTGCCGTGATGCCCGGTGAGGACGTGGCTGATTCTGTTGTGATGGCGGGTGACGCGGTTGACGTCAGCGATATCGTCGTGCGTTACCCGGGGGTGACCTCAATCGCTCTGGGTCCGGTCTCGTTGCGTGTTGCACCTGCAGAGCGGGTTGCGATCGTGGGTGCCAGCGGTTCAGGAAAGTCGACCCTGATTGCCGCGATTCTGGGTGAGCTGGCGCCAATAACGGGCACCATTCAAACGCAGCCGTTTGCCTGGCTGGGTCAGCGTACCGATCTGTTTCAGGATACGGTGCGCGACAACCTGCGTCTGGCGGATCCTGACGCCAGCGATGTTCAGTTATGGCGCGCGCTCGAGTCGGCCGGTCTGGCAACGGATATCCGTGCCTTGGCTGCGGGTCTGGATACCCGGCTTGGCGAGTCTGCCATCGGCTTGTCCGGTGGTCAGGCCCGACGTCTGGCCCTGGCGCGTCTGTTGTTGCGGCCGCAGCCGGTGTGGCTGCTTGATGAACCCACCGAGGGGCTTGATGCCGCGACAGCGGCCTATGTCTTGCAGCAGCTGGATCGCGCCGGAGCAGGGCGGGCCTGGCTCTTGGCAACACACCTGCAAAGAGAAGCCCGTCTTGCTGACCGCGTACTGGTCATGCAAGACGGACGCATTGACGCATGCTGGGTGCGTGGAAGTCGCGAATTCGATGCTGCGATTGCCGTCCTGCGTCCGGACTGACTGGATTTGAAGTGCTAACCCCTGGTTTGAGGAAAACACCATGGACCTTGATATTGTTGATTTGTCACGGCTGCAGTTCGCCATTACGGCGCTGTACCATTTTCTGTTCGTACCCCTGACCATAGGGTTGTCGATCATCGTTGCCATTATGGAAACGGTTTATGTCATGACCGGTCGCACGATCTGGCGCGACATGACCAAATTCTGGGGGCTGTTGTTCGGTATCAACTTTGCCATGGGCGTTGCTACCGGCATTGTCATGGAATTCCAGTTTGGCATGAACTGGAGCTACTACAGCCATTATGTGGGGGATATTTTCGGGGCACCCCTGGCCATCGAGGGCCTGATGGCATTTTTCCTTGAAGCCACCTTCGTAGGCCTGTTTTTCTTTGGTTGGGAACGCCTGTCCAAGGTCGGCCACCTGGTGGCTACCTGGTGCGTGGCTCTGGGTTCAAACCTGTCTGCGCTCTGGATCCTGATTGCGAACGGCTGGATGCAAAACCCGGTAGGGTCTGCATTCAACCCGCAAACCATGCGTATGGAGGTCACTGACTTTTTCGCGGTTATCACCAACACCGTTGCCCAGGCCAAGTTTGTTCATACGGTTTCTGCCGGTTACGTCACGGCCTCTGTTTTTGTGCTGGGTGTTTCGGCGTGGTATGTGCTGAAAGGGCGTCATCTTGATCTGGCCAAACGTTCAATGGCGGTTGCGGCATCGTTCGGCCTGGCTTCGGCCTTGTCGGTAGTCGTGCTGGGCGATGAAAGCGGCTACCTGTCGACCGAACACCAGAAAATGAAACTGGCAGCCATCGAAGCCATGTGGGAAACCGAGCCCGCTCCTGCTGCGTTCACTGCAATTGGTTTTCCTGATCAGGAAGCGCGCGAAACACATTATGCGGTCCATATCCCCTGGGTTATGGGTCTTATCGGTACCCGCTCCCTGAATACCCAAATTCCTGGTATTGACGAGTTGGTTCAGGCTGCCGAAGCACATATTCGCGAGGGCATTATTGCCTATGATGCCTTGCAAACCATCCGGTCAGTAAAGAACGGAGACCCGGTGCCCGTCCAGGCCCAGCAGGCCTTTGAGGAAAATGGCCGATCGATGGGGTATGCCTTGTTGCTCAAGCGCTATGTCGATGACCCACGCCAGGCAACCCCTGAACAGATTGCGCAAGCGGCCTCCGATACCGTGCCTCCGGTTGCCTTGTTGTTCTGGTCGTTCAGGTTGATGGTTGGTCTGGGGTTTTTCTTTATCTTGCTGACAGCGACATTTTTCTGGCTTTCGGCACGTCGCAAGCTGGACGCTTACCCGAAACTGTTGAAAGTGGCCGTATGGTCTATCCCGTTGCCTTGGGTTGCGGCTGAATGTGGCTGGATTGTCGCCGAGGTCGGGCGCCAACCCTGGGTGATTGAAGGGGTGTTGCCCACCGCCGTTGCAGTATCTAATCTGGGTGCGTCAACGGTATTGCTCACAATTGCCGGTTTCCTTGCCATTTACACGGTACTGTTTGTCGTTGAAATGAAGCTGATGCTCAAGGCGATCCGCACAGGGCCAACCATGCACTCACCAACCGCTGCGGTTGAGTCCGTCGATGCGCCTCGCCTGGCCACTTCCCACTGATACGGAGACATTTACATGATTTTGCACGATCTTATTGCCTACGATGTCTTGCGCTTTATATGGTGGCTGTTGCTGGGTGTGCTGCTGATCGGTTTTGCCGTTACCGATGGCTTTGACCTGGGTACCGGTACGTTGCTGCCGTTCGTGGCACGCACCGACCTTGAGCGCCGTGTGGTGATCAACGCCATCGGCCCCACCTGGGAAGGTAACCAGGTTTGGCTGGTGCTGGGCGGCGGTGCCATTTTTGCGGCCTGGCCACAGTTATATGCGGTTTCGTTTTCCGGCTTTTATCTGGCCATGTTCGCAGTGCTGGTGGCCCTGATCTTGCGGCCGGTAGCGTTCAAGTTCCGCAGCAAGCGCGAAGATCCGAAGTGGCGCAGCCGCTGGGATGCCGCGCTGTTTGTCGGCGGGTTTGTGCCTGCCCTGATTTTCGGGGTGGCAATGGGTAACGTCTTGCAGGGTGTGCCCTTCCGGCTGGAAGATGACATGCGCATCTTTTACGACGGCACCTTCTTTGGCCTGCTTAACCCGTTTGCGCTGTTGTGCGGCGTTATTTCAGTGACCATGCTGGTCATGCACGGTGCGGCCTGGCTTCAGGTCAAGACGGCAGGGGCCGTGGCCGAGCGGGCGCGCGCGTTTGGCGTGGTTTGCGCCGTGCTGACGGTTGTGCTGTACGCCCTGGCCGGGTTGTTCATGCACTGGTTTGTGGCGGGTTACGCCGTGACCAGCCCCATTGACGTCCTGGGGCCATCCAACCCGCTGAACAAGACGGTAGTTGTGCAAGAGGCCGCCTGGTTCGCCAATTATGCGGCACACCCTGTGCTGTGGCTGGTGCCGGCTGCAGGTTTGCTGGGCGCGCTGCTTGCCATGCTGATGCTGATCGCCCGCCGCGCATTAACAGCGTTGTTGTTCAGCGGTGTGGGTATTGCCGGCATTATCGGCAGTGTGGGTGTATCGATGTTTCCGGTTATTTTGCCCTCAACAGTCAACCCGTCGGCAAGCCTGATGGTTTGGGACTCGTCATCAAGTCATCTGACGCTGTTCATCATGCTGGTATGTACGGCCATTTTCATGCCAATCATCCTGGCGTACACCACCTGGGTATTTTCAGTACTCCGAGGCAAAGTCGACCCGGCCGCTATCGAGGGCGGGAAAGACCATGCGTATTAGTCAAAACAGTTATTTAGGAGCGTGATATGTGGTACTTTGCCTGGATTCTTGGTCTTCCGCTGGCCGCCGCTTTTGCGGTATTGAATGCCATGTGGTTCGAGCTCATGG
>JAAYID010000154.1 GCA_012744285.1 Alcaligenaceae bacterium | reverse complement strand
CCAAGCCGGTGCGGGGGGTGTGGGCCGAAGGGCTTGGGCACGCCGTTGACGGGTGCCGGCGCGAGGAGGCAAGGGCGCGGTGTTCGAGCGGGCGTTTTCGAGCCGCCGGGGGCGGCTCGATCCGCGAGTTCAGCGCCCGCCTCGCGGCGGTACCCGTCAGCGGGAAGCCCCGCAGGGGCCGTGCCCGTGCCCGCAGGCCCATACTCCCCGCACCGGCTCTGCAAAACCTGTGACTAACCCCATCCCCGCTCAACTACTCCATTCATCGTAACCACACCTCCCAGCACCACAGCCCTTACCAGTCATACGTAACCTGCAAACCCGATCCCGGGGCATAATAGTTCCTCACTGCCACCCTTCATCAGGAGCCCCCTTCGTGTCATCTACAGATAGCCCCGTTACCGCATTCGACCTTATCGGCGGTGAAGATCGTGTCCGTGAACTGGTCGATCGCTTCTACGACCTGATGGATCTTGAGCCGGGTTACACCCGGCTGCGTGCCACCCATGGCCCCAGTCTTGACAACGCCCGCCAGCGCCTGTTCTGGTTTTTGTGTGGCTGGCTGGGCGGGCCGGCCTACTACGTTGAAAACGTCGGACACCCCATGTTGCGTGCGCGCCATTTGCCGTTTTCCATCGGCATTCCCGAACGGGACCAGTGGGTTGCCTGCATGGACCAGGCCATGGCCGACCAGAACGTGCCGCCAGAACTGCGGGCGCCACTGCATGACGCCTTCATGAATACCGCCGACTGGATGCGGAACCGTCCGGATGAACCTTGAAGCCCCCGACTACCGCCGCCTGATTAACGAACTTCAGTCTGTCATTACCGACACCCTGAAATTGCTGGATGACTTTGAAGACACCGGCATGAACGAACACATGGTCGAAGATTACGAGCGCCTGCACGGTATTCTGAATACCGCCATTACCGATCAACGACGTTACCAGGCCGAACTGCTGGCCGTGCTGCGAAAAGATGCCAATGCCAGTGGCGGGGCGTCTTCCGGGCATGGGTCAGGCGCCAATGATGAGCCCTGAAATTGCCTGCAGAATGCGCCCGACCGGATCATGTGAATTTAATCCAGCTGATACTCGAACGTGCTGACCACGCGCAGCCGTTTGATACGTGACGAACTGTCGTCGAAGTCGGCGCTTTCGCCAAAAATCTGGATCACGCCCTGGTTCGCTTTTTGCAGTCGGCCCAGACTGGCACCAGCGTCACCGGCAAAACGGGTGGCCTGTTCTTGCGCATTGCGGGTGGCCTCGGCCAGCAGCGGTGCCTTGGCTTCATTGAATGCCCGCAACTGATACTGCGGGCCGCTGCCCACTTCAACCACCAGCCCTTGCTGGATCAACGGGTCGATGGCCAGGGCGGCATTGGCCACGGCATCAACCCGGCTGGATTTGACGATGACCTGGCCCTGGCCGGTGTAGCGAAAGGGCTGGTCAGGTGAGACATACTCACGCGCAAATACATCTTGCACTTGCAGCGGACGCACTTCAATTTCGTCGGCGCTGAACCCCAGGCCACGCAGAAATACCAGCACCTTGTCGCGATCCGTCGACAGCGTTTGCTGGACCTCATTGAAGACGTCGCCGGCGCGGCGGAACGTCAGCGACCATGACGCATAGTCGGCCGGGGCATTCATTTCGGCCAACCCCTTGACGGTAACCGTGCGTTCGCCGGTACGAAAGCGCTCAAGCCCCTGGCCGACCTGCCAGCCGCCCCAGACCAGACCCGCTGCCAGCAGCAGGCCTGCAACGATCAATCCTTTGTTTCCTGATGTGTTCATGGTGTGCTTCCCCTTGGGTTGTGAAGGCAGGCTGCAAGAGCAGACATGCCGGTCAATGACGTTTTAATGTCAGATGTGACATTTTTTGATAAGCTGCAGCAGCCATTGAGTGAAGGCAAGCAGTTACTGAGCGCCGTTTTATACTAATGGATGAGCTTGTCGGTGTCTGCCAGACAGATCATAATAGAAAGCAAAACAAATGGGGGCGGCCTATTCATATTTACTGCAAACTGGGCTTCGCGGCCGTTATGGTAACGTTGTTGGCTGGTTGTGGCACCAACTCACCGTTGTCGTTATTTCGTGGCGGTTCCGCACCGTTCGAAGGTGTCGCATCGGGGCCGTGCCACGATAACCCGCGCAGCTGTATTCACAAAGGTCGCTACGAATCGGGCGAGCGTCAGTATGCCGAGCAAGAGGCCGAGCGCCTGAATCAGCTGGCGCTTGAACGTCTGCGTCGCAACAACGTCACCCGTTAAGACCATCAGTCGCGCTCGAGTTTTTTCCTAAGTGCTTTCTTTTCTTTGATTTCTTTTTCCAGACGCTCGGCGGCTTCGTGGCGGATGCGT